>NZ_JBFAIC010000026.1:0-131622 GCF_040654515.1 Dactylosporangium sp. NPDC050688 | reverse complement strand
TTGCTGGCGCCGTCCTGGTTGATGGCGGTGCCGCGGATGAGGGCGTGGATGGTGCGGCCCTGGGCGAGCGCGTCCGACAGGCGCTGCAGCACCACGACGCCGGCGCCGTCGCCGAAGCCGGTGCCGTCGGCCTCCGCGGTGAACGGCTTGCACCGGCCGTCGGCGGCGAGACCGCCCTGGGCGTGGAACTGGTCGAAGATGGTGGGGGAGGCGATGACCGTGACGCCGCCGGCGAGCGCCGCGTCGCACTCGCCGGTGCGCAGCGCCTGCACCGCGAGGTGGACCGCGACCAGTGACGAGGAGCAGGCGGTGTCGACGGTGACGGCCGGTCCTTCGAGCCCGAACGTGTAGGCGAGCCGCCCCGACGCGACGCTGGTGTTGGTGCCGGTGAGCAGGTGGCCGAGCAGCGCGGCGGGCGGGTCGGTGCGCGGCCCGTACTCCTGGGCGATGACGCCGGCGTAGACGGCGGTCCGGCTGCCGCGCAGCTGGGCGGGGCTCATGCCGGCCCGTTCGAACGCCTCCCACGCGATCTGCAGCAGCAGCCGCTGCTGCGGGTCCATCGCGAGGGCCTCGCGGGGGCTGACGCCGAACAGCTCGGCGTCGAACGCGCCGGCGTCGTCGATGAAGCCGCCGACCCGGGCGTAGGGCTGCCCGCCGGCCCAGCCGCGGCCGTCCGGGAACGGGCCGACGGCGTCGTGCCCGCCGGCGACGAGCCGCCACAGGTCCTCGGGGCTGCGCACGCCGCCCGGGTACCGGCAGGCCATGCCGACGATCGCGATCGGCTCGTGCGCCGCCGCCGCGACGGCCGGTGCCGCCACCGGTACCTCGGCCGCCACCGCAGACCCGGCAGCCGGGGCGTCCTCGTGCAGGTCGTGCAGGTGGGTCGCGAGCGCGGCGATGCTCGGGTGCGCGAACACGACGGTCACCGGCAGGGTCAGGCCGGTCGCCTTGGCGAGCCGGTTGCGCAGTTCGACGGAGGTGAGCGAGTCGAAGCCGAGCTCCTTGAACGCCCGCCCGGCGTCGATCGCGGCCGGGTCCGGGTGCGCGAGGACTGTCGCGGTGTGCGCGCGGACCAGGTCGACCAGCAGCCCGAGCCGCTGCCCGGTGGGCGTGGCGGCGAACTGCCGGCGCCACGCGGAGCGCCCCGCACCCCGGTTCGCGGCCCGCGCCGGCGCCGGGCGGACCAGGCCGCGCAGCGGCGGTGGCACCTCGGTGGCGGCGGCGAGCGCGGCCCGGTCCAGGTCCGCGGCGACGACGGTGGCCAGCCCGGCGCTCAGCGCGGCGTCGAACAGCGCCAGCCCGTCGGCGACGGCGATCGGGGCGAGCCCGACGCGGCGCAGCCGGTCCAGGTCGGCGCGGCTCAGCCCGCCGGTCATCCCGCTGCCGGCGTCCCACAGCCCCCACGCGATGCTCGTCGCCGGCCGGCCGGCGGCCGTGCGGGCCTGGGCGAGCGCGTCGAGCCAGGTGTTCGCGGCGGCGTAGTTGGCCTGGCCGGGGCCGCCGATGGTGCCGATCGCGGAGGAGAACAGCACGAACGCGGCGAGGTCCAGCTCGCGCGTCAGCTCGTCGAGATTGGCGGCGGCGGCGGTCTTCGGGCGCAGCACGGCGGTGAGGTGCTCGCGGGTCAGGCCCGTGACCGCGGCGTCGCGCAGTACCCCCGCGGCGTGCACGACGGCGCTGAGGGGGCGATCGGCGGGGATGCGGGCGAGCAGCCGGCGGACCTGGTCGCGGTCGGCGGCGTCGCAGGCCGCGAGGGTCGCGGTGGCACCGAGCTCGGTGAGCCGCTCGACCAGGCCGGCGGCGCCGGGCGCGGCGGGGCCGGAGCGGCTCACCAGCAGCAGGTGCCGCACGCCGTGGGCGCGGACCAGGTGCTCGGCCAGGTGGGCGCCGAGGCCGCCGGTGCCGCCGGTGACGAGCACGGTGCCGTCGGCGGGCAGCGGCCGCGGCACGGTCAGCACGACCTTGCCGACGTGGGCGGCGTGCTGCACGTGCCGCAGCGCCGCGGGTGCCTGCCGCAGGTCGAATGTGGTCACCGGCGGCAGGGTCAGCTGCCCGGTCCGGAACCAGTGCAGCAGCACGACCAGCATCTCCCGCAGCTCGGCCGCGGGCAGGTCGAACAGGTCGAACGGCCGGTACCGGACCCACGGGTGGGTCTGCGCGAGCGTTTCCGGGTCGCGCAGGTCGGTCTTGCCGATCTCGACGAACCTTCCGTCGGGCGCGACCAGGTCGAGGGACGCGTCGGTGAACTCGCCGGCCAGGCAGTTGAGCACGACGTCCACGCCGTTGCCGGCGGCCGCGCCGAACCGGGAGGCGAACTCCAGCGTGCGGGAGCTGGCCAGGTGCGCCTCGTCGAACCCGGCGGCCAGCAGCATCGGGTGCTTCGCCGGTGCGGCGGTGCCGAAGACCTCGGCGCCGAGCAGCCGGGCGATCTGGGTCGCGGCGAGGCCGACACCGCCGGCGGCGGCGTGCACGAGGACCCGCTCGCCGGGCTGGACGGCGGCGACGGTGACGAGGGCGTGGTACGCGGTGGCGTAGACGACCGGCACCGCGGCCGCCTCGGCGAACGACCAGCCGTCCGGCACCGGCAGCGCGAGCTCGGCGTCGACGACCGCGGTGGGGCCGGTCGCGCCGCGCCACGGGCCGAGGACCCGGTCGCCGGGGGCGAGCCCGGTGACGCCGGGGCCGACCTCGGTGACGACCCCCGCGGCCTCGCTGCCGACGAGCTCCGGCTCCGGGTACATGCCGAGCGCGATGAGCACGTCGCGGAAGTTGACGCCGACGGCGCGGACCGCGACCCGCACCTGCCCCTCGCGCAGCGGCTCGCGGGCGGCGGGGTACGCGGCGACGGTGAGGCCGTCGACGGTGCCGGTCGGGCCGGTGACCAGCCGCCACGGGGTCGCCGCATCGGGCAGGGTGAGCGGTGCCGCGGCAGGCCGCAGGCGCGGGGCGAACAGCCCGCCGCGCCGCCACGCCGCCTGGGGTTCGCCGGCGGCGAGCGCGGTGTCCACGTCGGCCGCCGCGGTGCCCGGGGCGACGTCGAGCAGGACGAACCGGTCAGGGTGCTCGGTCTGCGCGCTGCGCAGCAGGCCCCACACCGCCGCCTGCGCCGGGTCCGGGGCCGGGTCGCCGGCGCCGGGCCGGGTACCGCCGGCGGTCACCACGGCGAGGCTGGCGGCGGCGGTACCGGGCTCGGCGAGCCAGCGCTGGACGTCGGCGAGCACCGCGGCGGTCACCTCGTGCACGGCACCGGCCGGCGCCAGGAGCACGACCGTGCCGGCGGCGGTGGCGAGCTCGACGTCCGCCAGCCGCGGGTAGCTGCCACCGGTCGCGGCCGGGGTGGCCAGCGGCTCCCAGCACAGCTCCAGCAGCTCCGGGCCGGCGGTGGGCAGCGGGCGCAGGCCCACGTCGGCGGTGAGGACGGCAGCGCCCGAGGCGTCGGCGACCTCCAGCCGGGACAGGTCGGGGTCGGCCGGGGTGATCCGCACCCGCAGGCCGCCGCGGCCCGGGCGGTGGCGGCGCACCCGCTGCCACACGAACGGCAGCTCGAGGCGGTCACGGCCGAGGATCAGCGGGTGCAGCGCGGCGTCCAGCGTCGCCGGGTGGATGCCGTAGCCGTCCTCGGACAGCCCGTCGGCGACCTCGGCGGCGCCGGTGACCTCGGCGTGCAGCTCGGCCCCGCTCCGCCACAGCTGGTGCAGGCCCTGGAACGCGGGACCGTACCCGTAGCCGGTCGCGGCCAGCGACTCGTAGCCGCCGGCGAGGTCGACCGGGGTGGCGCCCACGGGGGCGGCGGGCACGGCGACGGCGGGCGGCAGGTCGGCGGCGAGGGTGCCGGCGGCGTGGCGGATCCACGGGCCGTCGCCGGTGCGGGCGTGCACGGTGACCCGCCGCGCGCCGGTCTCGTCCGGGCCGGCGGCGGTCACCTGCAGCTCGGCGGCCGTGCCGGCCGGCAGCGCCAGCGGCGCCTCGATGACGAGCTCCTCGACGCCGGCCGAGCCGCACACGTCGGCGGCGTGCAGGGCCAGCTCGATGAAGCCGGTCGCGGGGAACAGCACGGCGCCGGCGACGGCGTGGTCGGCGAGCCAGGGTTGGGCGGACTCGGACAGCCGCCCGGTGAGCACGACCGCGTCGCCCTCGGCGAGCGGCACCGCCGCGCCGAGCAGCGGGTGCCCGGCGGCCGCGAGGCCGAGCGCGGCGGGGTCGGCGGCGTCCGGGCGGGGCGCCAGCCAGAACCGCCGCCGGGCGAACGGGTAGGTGGGCAGTTCGACGGCGCGCCGCGCGGCCGGGGCGAACACCGCGGTCCAGTCGACGCTCGCGCCGCGGGCGTAGGCGTGCGCGACCGCGGTCCGGAACTGCCCGGCGTCGCCGTGGTCACGACGCAGCGTGCCGACGGCCGCGCCGCCGACGCCGAGCCGGGTCAGCGACTCCTCGACCGGGGTGGTGAGCACCGGGTGCGGGGACACCTCGACGAACAGGGTGTGCCCGTCGCGGGCCAGGGCGCGCACGGCGGCGTCGAAGCGGACCGGCTGGCGCAGGTTGCGCCACCAGTAGCCGGCGTCCAGCTCGGCGGCGTCGACCGGTTCGCCGGTGACGGTGGAGTACAACGGGACGGCCGCCGCGACCGGCCGGACCGTGGCCAGCGCCGCGGCCAGTTCCTCCCGCAGCGGCTCGACGGCGGGGCTGTGCGAGGCGTAGTCGACGTCGATGAGCTTCGCCCGTACACCTGCAGCCACCGACGACGCGACGAACTGCCGGGTCTGCTGCGGCGGGCCGGCCACCACGGTGCTGGACGGGCCGTTGCAGACCGCGATGTGCAGCGGCGCGTCGCCGATGCGCTCCCGGACCTGGTCGGCGGGGAGCGACACCACCGCCATCGTGCCGGTGCCGGCGAGCGCCGTCAGCGCCCGGCTGCGCAGCGCCACGATCCGGGCGCCGTCGGCCAGCGTCAGCGCCCCGGCGACGCACGCGGCCGCGATCTCGCCCTGCGAGTGGCCGACGACCGCGTCGGGGCGGACCCCGTGCCGCTGCCACAGCTCGGCGAGGCCGACCATCACGGCCCACAGTGCCGGCTGGACGACGTCGACCCGCTGCTCCCACCCGGGCATCGTGTCGCGGAGCACGTCGGTCAGCGACCAGTCGACGAACGGTGCGAGCGCCTCGGCGCACTCGGCGATCCGCGCGGCGAAGACCGGTTCCTCGTCGAGGAGGCCGGCGGCCATCTGCCGCCACTGGGCTCCCTGCCCGGGGAAGACGAACACGGTCCGGCCGGTGCCGGCCACGCCCTCGGCGCCGGTTGCCGGGCTGTCACCGGCCGCGAGGGCGCGCAGCCCGGTGAGCAGCGTGCCGGGTTCGCGGCCGATGACGGCGGCGCGGTACGGAAGGCCGCCGCGGGCGGTGGCGAGGGTCCAGCCGACGCGGGCCGGGTCGGCGGGGTGCGCGGTGAGGTGCTCGGCGAGCTGCCCGGCCCGGACCTGCAGCGCCTCGGGGGTCTTCGCGGAGACGATCCACGGCAGCGGCGTCGCGTCCTGCGCGGCCGCCTCGGGGGCGCCGGCGGTGGGTGCCTGCTCCAGGATCATGTGGGCGTTGGTGCCGGAGATGCCGAACGACGACACTGCGGCCCGGCGCGGGCGCTGCACCGCGGGCCACGGCGTGTGCCTGGTCAGCAGCGCCACGCCGCCGCGGTCCCAGTCCACGAAGGACGACGGGCGGTCCGCGTGCAGGGTGGCCGGCAGCTCGCCGCGGCGCAGCGCCTCCACCATCTTGATCACTGCGGCGACGCCGGCAGCGGCCTGGGCGTGGCCGATGTTGGACTTCAGCGAGCCAAGCAGCAGCGGCCGGTCCGCCGGGCGGCCGGGCGCCGCGCCGTAGGTCGCCAGCAGCGCCTGCGCCTCGATCGGGTCGCCGAGCCGGGTACCGGTGCCGTGCGCCTCGACCGCGTCGACCTCGGCGGCGTCGACGGCGGCGTCGGCGAGCGCGAGACGGATCGCGCGCTGCTGCGAGCGGCCGTTCGGGGCGGTCAGGCCGTTGCTGGCGCCGTCGTTGCTGACCGCGGAGCCGCGGATGACCGCGAGGATCTCGTGGCCGGCGGCCTGAGCGTCGCTGAGCCGCTGCAGCACCAGCATCCCGACGCCCTCGGCCCAGGCGGTGCCGTCGGCGTCGGCGCCGAACGCCTTGCAGCGCCCGTCGGGGGCGAGCCCGCCCTGCCGGGAGAACTCCATGAAGATGCCGGGCGCGGCCATCACCGACACGCCACCGGCGAGGGCCATGCCGCATTCGCCGGCGCGTAGTGCGCGGACCGCGAGGTGCACCGCGACCAGCGACGACGAGCAGGCGGTGTCGACGGTGATCGCGGGGCCCTGCAGGCCCAGCACGTAGGCGATGCGGCCGGACGCGACGCTGCCGGTGGTGCCGGTCAGCAGCATGCCGGCGTGTTCGGCGTCGCCGCCGGCGAGTCGCGGCCCGTACTCCTGCGGCATCGCCCCCACGAACACCCCGACCGGCTCGCCCGCGAGGCCCGCCGGGTCGATCCCGGCCCGCTCCAGCGCCTCCCACGAGGTCTGCAGCAGCAGCCGCTGCTGCGGGTCCATCGCGACGGCCTCGCGTGCCGACAGGTCGAAGAACTCGGCGTCGAACTCGTCGGCGTCGTGCAGGAAGCCGCCGGACCCGGTGGCGCAGCCCTTGGCCCGCAACGCCGCCAGGTCCCAGCCGCGGTTCTGCGGGAATCCGGTGATGGCGTCGGTACCGGCGGCGACGAGCCGCCAGAGCTCGTCCGGTGAACGGACGTCACCGGGCAGCCGGCAGGCGGTCGCCACGATCGCGATCGGCTCGTCCGCCGCGCCCGCCGCGGCCCCGGCGGTGGCCGCAACGGCGCCGGACAGCTCGTCGCGCAGGTGGGCGGCGAGCAGCCGTACCGTCGGCAGGTCGAACACGGCGCTGCCGCTGACGCGGACGCCGGTGTCGGCGGCCAGGCGCGCGGCGAGCTCGACGGCGAGCGTGGAGTCGAACCCGAGCTCCTTGAAGGTCAGCACCGGGTCGACGTCGGCCCAGCCGTCGAGGCCGAGGACGGCGGCGGCGTGCGTGCGCACCAGCCGCTCCGCGCCGGCCAGGTCGACCATCCGTGCCGCGCCGGGCTGCGTCGCCGCGGTGGCCGCCGGCGGTGCCCCGACGGACGCGGGGCCGGCTGCAGCAGCTGCGGGGCCGGCTGCAGGGCCGGCGGAGGCGGCCGTCGGGTCGGGCTGGGGCAGCCAGAACCGCTTGCGGACGAACGCCTGGGTCGGCAGGTCGACGGGGGCGCCGGCCGGGATGAGCGTGCTCCAGGCCGGCTCGGCGCCCGTGGTGTACGCGGCGGCGAGCGAGACGAGGAACCGCCGGTGCCCGCCGCCGTGGGACAGCGTCGTGATGACGTCCGTGCCGGCGAGGCTCCGCCTGGTGGCGGTGTCGAGGACGGGGTGTGCCGACAGCTCGATGAACCGGGTGTGCCCGGCCGCGGCGAGGGCCGCGACGGCCTGCCGGAAGCGGTCGCCCGGGCTGTCGCGCCAGTACCCGGCGTCCAGTGCCGACGGGTCGACGGCGGTGCCGGTGACGGCGGAGAAGAACGGGATCCGCCCCGGTCGCGGCTCGATCCCGGTGAGCTCGACCGCCGCGCCGTGCAGGGCGCCGCCGGTGGGCACGCCGGCCGCGTGTTCGCCGGCGGTCGCGCTGACCGCGTGTTCGCCGGCGGGTGCGCCGGACAGGGCGCGTGCCCGGGCGGCGATCACGCGGGCGGCGTCGCCGAGGCTGAGGACGCCGGCGACGTGCGCGGCGGCGATCTCGCCGTGGGAGTGCCCGACGACCGCCGCCGGCTCGACGCCGTGGTGCGTCCAGAGGTGCGCGAGTGCAGTGCTGACGGCGAACATGCCCGGCAGCGCGACGCCGGTGTGGTCCGGCGCCGGCGCACCCGGCCGGCCGTGCACGACGTCGAGCAGCGACCAGCCGGTGAGCGGGTCGAGCGCGCCGGCACAGGCCTGGAAGCGTTCGCGGAACGCGTCGCTGCCCGCCAGCAGGTCGCGGGCTGTCCGCGCCCACTGCGGGTCGTCGCCCGGCAGCACGAACACCGTGCCGCCGCGGGACACCGAACCGGTCGCGACGTCCTCGGCGGGCCGCCCCTCCGCGACGGCGGCGAGGCCGTCGAGGAGCGCCTCCCGCCCGTCGGCGACGATCGCGGCCCGGTGCGGCAGGTGGCTGCGGGTGGTGGCGAGCGACCGCGCGACGGCGGCGGCCGGGGCGTCCGTGAGCTGCGCCCGCAGGCGCCCCGCCTGCGCCCGCAGCCCTTCGGCGGTGCGGCCCGACACCACGAACGGCATCGGCGCGGTGGGCTCGGCGGCGGTGGATGTGCCGGTGGCGGGGGCGGGGGCGGCGGTGACCACGACGTGGCAGTTGGTGCCCCCCATGCCGAACGACGACACCCCCGCCACCAGCGGGCCGTCCTGCTGCGGCCAGGGGACCAGCTCGGTCTGCACCCGCAAGCCCAGCGCCGGCAACGGGATGCTGGCGGCCGCGGCCCGGAAGTGCAGGCTCGGCGGCAGCTGCCGGTGCCACATCGACAGCACGACCTTGAGCAGGCCGACGATGCCGGCGGCGCCCTCCAGGTGGCCGATGTTGGTCTTCACCGAGCCGACCGGCAGGGCGGCCGCCCCGCCGTCGCGGCCCGCGCCGAGTGTCGCGCCGAGGGCGGCGGCCTCCACCGGGTCGCCGACGCGGGTGCCGGTGCCGTGCAGCTCGACGTAGCCGACCGCGGTCATCGGCACGCCGCTGCGCTCGTACGCGTCCCGGATCACCTCCTCCTGCCCGGCGCGGCTCGGCACGGTGAGGGCCTCGCCGGGGCCGTCGTTGTTCACCGCGCCGCCGGCCAGCACCGCGTACACCCGGTCACCGTCGGCGACGGCGCGGGAGAGCAGCTTGAGCACCAGTACCGCGCCGCCCTCGCCGCGTATGAACCCGTTGGCCCGCTCGTCGAAGGTGTAACAGCGCCCGTCGGGGGACAGCCCGCCGAAGCGCTGCGCGGTGAGGGTGCTCTCCGGGGCCAGGATGACGTTGAGACCACCGGCGAGGGCCAGGCCGGTCTCGCCGCGGCGCAGGCCCTCGCAGGCCAGCTGCACGGCGACGAGCGAGGACGACTGGCCGGTGTCCACGACGAGGCTCGGCCCGCGCAGGCCCAGCACGTGGGAGACGCGGTTGGCGATGATGCCGCGGTGCAGGCCGGCCATCGTGTGCTCGCCGGGGGCAACCCGGCCGGCGAGGGTGGCGTAGTCGTCCCAGATCGCGCCGACGTACACGCCGGTGCGGCTGCCGTGCAGGTGCTCGGGGACCAGCCGGGCGTCCTGCAGCGCCTCCCACGCCAGCTCCAGCGCGATGCGCTGGCGCGGGTCCATCGCGGCGGCCTCCCGCGGGGAGACGCCGAAGAAGGCGGCGTCGAACGCGTCGACCTCGTCGAGGTACCCGCCCGGCAGCCCGGCGGTGTGTGCTTCCCGCCCGGCGGGCGCGGGGCCGACCGCGTCGACCCCGCCGGCGAGCAGCCGCCAGAACGCTTCCGGGTCCGGTGCCTGCGGCAGCCGGCAGGACATGCCGACGACCGCAACCGGTGCAGCGCCGCTGGTGTATTCATCGTTGCCGTCATGTTTCGCCACGTCGTCACCAATCCCCATCCGCGGCCCGCGACCGGCGGGCGACCGGTGGAACGAAATGCGTTCATCATGGGAGCGGCGGCTGAAAGCGCGCTTGCCACCGGCTAAAGGCCGGATGCCGCCGGTCGTAGGGGCGGCTAGGGGTGTGGATCTGCTTGTGCCGCGCCATACGCTCGGCGGCAGAGAGGAGGTGGCGCGATGCAGTCGCCGCCCTTACGCATTCTTCTGGTCGAGGACATTGCGGTGGTCCGTGAGGCGCTCGCCGCCTTGCTGCACTCGCATCCCGACCTTCACGTGATCGCCCGGGACGGCGGTGGCGTCGTGGTCGTGCCGGTCGCCGTGCGCGCCCGCACCGGCGTCGGCGCCGACACCGCCGAACTCGCCGGTGCCAGCGGGCTGTCGGCGGCGATCGCGCTGCACCAGCAGCACCCGGACCGCCCGACGCTGATCCTGTCGGGATCGGACGGGGCGGCCGCCGGAGACGGCGTCGCCGGTCTGCTGCTGCACGCCGCGCCGGCGGACGACCTGGCCGGGGCGGTGCTGGCGGTGGCCGACCGGGGACGGTCGCGGGCGGCGGCGAGCGCCGTCGTGGCGCGGGCGACCGAGCGTGCCCTGGCCGCAGCGGCCGGGCGCGACGGTGAGTCCCACCCGGCCGGTGACGCCGCCGGCTCCGATGGGCAGTGCCCGCTGTCGCCGCGTGAGCTGGAGGTGTTGCGGCGCACGGCGCACGGGGAGTCGGTGCGGGAGATCGCCGGCAGCCTGCACCTCGCCGTCGGCACGGTCCGCAACCATCTCACCGCGATCGGCACGAAGCTGCGCGCCCGCACGCGCGTGGATTCCGTGCGCATCGCCCGTACCGCCGGATGGATAGCGGGCTGACCGCGGGACCGAATTGACGCGCGAAGAAACTTACATGCGTCATTGTTTCAATATCGAGGCTGGTCACTTCCGATTTGTCAAGATTGCAGATATGGATGGAAGTGGATGTTAGGGGTTTGCCGGAAGCATCGTTGTGCGATAATGGCTGCGCGCCTGATTCGGCTCATCGGATGACGTCGCCCATGGGGAGCAGCACGATGCCGCTGACAGCTCGGGATCCGGTCGAGCGCAGCAGCCTCTTCGACGAGCTCCGCGCGGTGTATGACGCCTGCGCCGAGAGTGGCCGCGGCCGCATCGTCCTGCTCGGCGGCCCGGTCGGCACCGGCAAGACCGAGGTGCTGCGCATGTTCGTCGACAGTGTCCGCAACCGGGGTGGCGTAGTGCTGGCCGCCAGCGCCTCGGAGTCCGAGCGCACCCTGCCACTGGGCGTCCTGGAGCAGCTGCTGGACCGTCCCGGCATGCCGGCGGACGTGGTGGCCCGGGGCGCGGCCTTGACCGACGGGCAGCAGCCGCCGTGGCGCACCTACCTGTCCCGCCAGTCCGACCCGGGCGGCACCGTCGTGGACGACTTGTGCGACAGCCTGCTCCAGCTGGCCACTCCGCTGCCGCTGGTGGTCGCCGTCGACGACGCCCACCAGGCCGACCAGCCGTCGCTGCGCTGCCTGCACCGCCTCGCCCAGCGGCTGCCCGGTGCCGCGGTCCTCATCGTGCTGGTCGAGTCCACCACCGCCGCGGGCACCGGGCCGGTGGCGGCCGCGAGCTCCCCGGAGGCGGCACAGCACGCCGGGGGCGCGGGGATCCCGGCGGGCGCGGTGGCGCTCGGCGGTCCGTGGCCGGCGGAGGTGGACGTCAGCCGGTTCGAGATCGCGCCGCTCACTGTCGACGGCGTCGCCGAGCTGCTGCGCCGCCGCGAGGGGGCCCGCGCGGTCGGCGCCGCCGGTTTCCACCACGCCGTCACCGGCGGCAACCTGGTGCTGCTGCACGCGGTGCTGGAGGACCGCCGGGCGGTCGGCGCCGGCACCGACGACATGGTGATCGGTGACAACTTCGCCGAGGCCGTCACCAGTTGCCTGTTCCGCTGCGATCCGACGACCCTGCAGGTCGCCCGCGCCACCGCAGTGCTGCGCGAACCGGCCCGGCCGGCCGTCCTCGCCCGCCTGCTGGAGCTCGACGAGGCCGTCGTCCAGCGGGCGCTGCTGCTGCTCACCGGCGGTGGCCTGCTCGACGGCGCCGGCCGCTTCCGCCACCCGATCGGGCGGTCCGCCGCATTGGGCAGCATGGCGCAGTGGGAGCGGACCGAGCTGTCCCAGCGGGTCGGGCACCTGCATGCCGGCGGCGGGACCGCCGAGACCGTCGAGGTCGCCGAGCAGCTGGTCGAGGCCGGCCGGCGCAGCGGCGACTGGATGCCGCCGGTGCTGCGCGAGGCCGCCGAGCGGTCCCTCGCCGACGGTGACCTGGACCGGGCCCGCTCGCTGCTGCGTGCCGCCGCCAGCCTCAAGATGGATGAGCGGCAGCGCGCCGAGATCGCCGCGACGCAGGCCAACCTGCGCTGGCGCACCAACCCGGGCGAGGTGCTGCAGCACGTGCCGGAGCTGCTCGCCGACATCCGGGCCGGCCGCCTGACCGGCCGGGCCGCCGTCACCACGCTGCTGTACCTGCTGTGGCACGGCCAGCTCGACGAGGCCCTCGACATCCTGCCGCAGGTCGTCGCGGTCAGCGCCGACATCCCCTCGGCACAGCGGCTGCTCAAGCCCACCCTCACGGCGCTGGCGTTCATGTACCCGGGCGGCGCACGCCGGCTGGCCGACCAGGCCGGCGCGGTCACCGACCTGCTCGCCGCCGCCGGGTCCGTGCTGCGCGACTGTGCCCCCGACGGCGACACGTTCGGGCTGACGTTCGCCGCGCTGTACACGTCGTCGTTCACGGCGGACGGCTGGCAGGACCCGTGGGAGCCGCAGGTGCCGGCCAGCGACCTGCCGGTGTGGCAGGCACTCACCGAGGCCGTGGCCGCCGAGCGGGCGTTGCGCCGCGGTGACCTGGCGGCCGCCACCGACCACGCCCGGCGCGGGCTGAGCGAGCTCGGTGTCGACGGCTGGGGGGTCGCCGTCGGCTGGCCGATCTCGGTGCTGGTCTGCGCGGCGAGCGAGGCCGGCGACCACACCGCGGCCGCCGGGTTCCTCAGCATGCCCGTGCCGGCCGGGATGTTCTCCACGCCGTTCGGTCTGCGGTACCTGATGGCGCGCGGCCGGCACCACTTCGCCACCGACCGCGTGCACGCCGCCCTCAACGACTTCTACGCCGGCAGCGAGACCGCCGCGGCGTGGCATCTGGACCTGCCGGAGCTGATGCCGTGGCGCACGGAACTGGCCCGGGCCTACGTCAAGCTCGACCGTGTCGGCCCGAGCCAGGACCTGATCCGCCAGCAGCTGGAGGGGCTCACCGAAGGCCAGACCCGGCTGCGTGGCGCGGCGCTGCGGGTCCTCGCCGCGACGCTCGACCCGCAGGCCCGGGTGCCGGCCCTGAAGCACGCCGTCGACCTGCTGCAGGCAGCCGGTGACCAGCTGGAGAAGGCCCGCGCGCTCGCCGACCTCGGCGCCGCGTACCAGCGCACCGGCCGGGTGGAGTTGGCGCGCACCACGCTACGCGCCGCCGAGCAGCAGGCCCGGCTGTGCGGTGCCCTGCCGGACACGCCGAAGGGCCGCCCGCTGCCCGCCGAGCCGGCGGCCGAGGCCGACCACCCCGACGCCGCCCAGCTCACCGATGCCGAGCGGCGGGTGGCCGCGCTGGCGGTCAAGGGCTACACCAACCGGGAGATAGCGCAGCGACTGTTCCTGACCGTGAGCACCGTGGAGCAGCATCTCACCCGGGTGTACCGCAAACTGCACGTCGTGCGCCGCCGTGAGCTGCCGGCCTGGCTGCGCGTCGGGGTCTTCGACGACCCGGACTAACAGCCGGTGCGGCGCAGGTCGGGGGGCAGTTCCAGCAGCTCGGCCCGGCCGCGGACACCGAGCTTGCGGTAGATGCGGGTCAGGTGCTGCTCCACGGTGCTCACGGTGACGTTGAGCTGCTGGGAGATCTGCCGGTTGGTGCGGCCCTGCACCGCCAGCGTCGCCACGCGCATCTCCGCGTCGCTCAGGTCGGTCGGCGACCCGTTCGCCGGCCCGGATCCGTTGCCGTCGAACGGTTCCCCGGCCGGTTCGCCGGCGGCGTTGAACCGGTCGAACATCCGCATCATCAGCCGCGCCTGGGTTTCGTCGCCGAGCGCGTGCAGCGCCTCGCTCAGGTCGGCGAACGCGCGGACCAGCTCGAGCCGGTCACCGCTGGCCTGCAGCTGATCGATGGCGGTGCGCAGCAGTGCCGGCCGCTCGGTCAGGTCGGAGGCGGCGGCGAGAATGCGGGTGGTGATGCCGCGGGTACGCGTGTTGTCGGGCCCCAGCCGGCTCAGCTGGTCCTGAGCCAGCTCCTGGGCCCGGTGCCGGTCGCCGAGGGCCAGTCGCGCCTCGGCCAGGTCCCCGCGCCACGGCAGGGCCGTCGGGGTGTCCCGCCGCCAGCGCTGGCACAGGTCGCGGCAGCGCTCGAAGTCGGCGGCGGCGTCCTGCGCATGGCCGAGCGCGAGCCGGTGATGGCCGCGGGCCCGCAGGTACTGCAGCCCGATCGGGGTGCGGAACATTGCCTCCGGCACCGGGATGCGCAGCAGGGCGGCGGTCTCCTCGTGCGCGCCGCGCCGCGTGTACGCGAGGCTCAGCGCCGACAGGGGCAGCCCGAGCATCACGCCCCACCCGTCGATCGGCAGGAGCGCCAGCGCCCGGCGGCCGTCGAGCTCGGCGCCGGCCAGGTCTCCCTGGCGCAGGCAGATCGTCGCCCGCATCGCGCTGAACAGCGCGGACCAGGTCGAGGTGCGGCGGGCCTGCGCGCTCTGCTGCAGCGTGTCGGACCATGACTTCGCCCGGTCGAGGCGTTCGGCGAGCAGCAGCAGCTCCAGGGAAACCCATACGGGTCCGAACGTCGTCTCGTCCAAAGGGGACAGTCGCAGGATCCGCTCGGCGTCGGCGACGAGCCGCTCCGGCCGGGAGCGCAGCAGCGTCTCGACCACGCCGACCGCCTGCTGGTAGGCCCGGCGCAGGGTGGACACCGCGATGCGTGACTGCGGCGGCTCCGCTTCGGCATCGGTGGGCTTGGACACCTCGGGGTACAGGTAGTGCAGCTGTGCGACGGTGCTGTAGAGCGCCATCACGGTGTCCGGGGAGTCGTCGGTGGTGTCGGTGCCGACGAACCGGCCGAGGACCTCGATGGCCTCGTCGACCTTGCCGAGCCAGAGCAGGAACAGCACCAGCTCCAGCGCGGCCCGGCTGCTGAGCCGGCCCTGCCGGTCGGCGGCGAGCAGGGCCGCGACGCCGGCCCGGCCGCCGGACGGGTCCACCCGCCAGTGTGCCCGGACCTGCTGGAGCTGGATGGCGACCCGCTCGTCGTCGGTCGTGCACCACTCGTCGGCCAGCAGCAGGCACTCCAGCGCGAAGCGCGGGTCGTCCTGGTCGGCGGCCTGCCGGGCGGCGGTGAGCAGCACCGGCAGCCGCCACGGCTCGCCGGGCGGCATCGTCTCCAGCAACCGCCGGGCGGCGACCAGCTGCCGCGCGGTCGCGGCGGCGCGGGCGCCCGCCTCGTGCAGGACGGCCGCGGCGCGTTCGTGCAGCGCGGCGAGCTCCTCCGGCAGCATCGACTCCAGGACGGTGGCCCGGGTCCGCGGGTGACGGAACCGGCCCTCGACGGTCAGCCCGGTCTCGTCGGCCTCCTGCATGGTGCGGGTGGCCGACCACACGTCGGTGTCGATGAGGTCGCCCAGGACGGCCAGTTCGGCCGGCTCGTCGAGCACGGCGAGCGCCCGGACCAGCTTGACCAGCCGGGGGGCGCTGCGGTGCAGGCAGGTGAGCACGGCGCGGCCGAACGCCTCGCCGGCGACGGCCTGGCCGCCGTCGTTGCGGCTGTCCTCCAGCAGGGCGGCGAGCAGTTGCGGGCTGCCGCCGCAGATGCGCAGGTGGTCGGCGACCAGCTCGGCGGCGGGCGCCTGGCCGTCCGGGCCGGTGAGCAGCGCCGCGACGGCGTCGGCGGTCAGCGGGCGCAGGCGCAGGCGGTGGCAGTAGGGCAGGCTCTGCACCTCGGCGCGGAAGCGCGGGTCGAGGACCCGGCGTCCGGCGGATTCGGTGAGCACCACCAGGATCGGGGCGCGGTGCAGGCGGCGCACGAGGTACAGCAGGAACTGCAGCGACCCTTCGTCGGCGAGGTCCACGTCGTCGACGCCGATGAGCGCCGGCGTGGTGGCGGCCACCCGCAGCACCAGGTCCGCGAGGCCTTTCCGGGACCTGGGGGACAGTTCGCCGGGTGCGGGGCCGGCGAGGAAGTTGTCCGGTTCGGGTCCCGGCTCCAGCAGTCGCAGCGCATCGGCAAGGTGTTCGGCAGGTAATTCGCCACCGGTGAGTAATCGCCGGAGCAGACCGAGCGGGGTCGCGCGGCCCGCGCCGCCCGCCGCGGCCACAAGGGTCAGGACGCCCTGGCCGCGGGCCTGCCGCGCAATGCCCTGCAACGCCTCGGTTTTGCCGGCTCCGGCCGCCCCGCCGAGCAGGACGACCTTACCGTTACCGCCGACGCTGCTGACGAGGGCGGCCTGCAGTACGCCGTCATGGTCGCCGATCCCAGGCCCACCCATCCCGTTCCCCTCAGGAAATTGGTGCTGCGAGTGCACAAATCGCCAGGAGAACGCATCTCCCGTTATCGATTTCGCGACGGCAGCTAAGATCTACAACGGGGAATGGGTGGTGTCAATTGCGGCGGTAAAAGCCGACCGAACAGTGGATTGGGTGGATGCCGGACGGTGGACACGAAAGATCATGAGTGGCGCAAATCGGCAGGTATTTATCATCCCGTTCATCACACCGACCCTCGCCCGCCATCATGCTGTGGCTGGGCAAGGGTCGGCGGTCAGGCGGCCGTGGTCACTCGGCCACCTTGGTCCGCGTGGTCCAGCGGAACACCGGCTGGTCCGGCGGCGGCACCGCCGTCTCGATGAGCTCGAAGTGCTCGTGTCCGCCGCGGTGCGGAATCTTGATCTTGCTTAATCCGCTCGTCCACTGCACGCTCATCGTCTGCGGCAGCGTTGCCGGGCCCCCTTCGAGGACCACGACGACGGTGCTGTCGTAACCGTTGTCGGTCATCGCTGTGCCTCCGTCCATCTGTGATGTTCGCCAATGCGTCTGCGCAGGGCTCCGGCACGGCGGCCGGGTCTTCCCCAGTGTCGACGCGTCCGCTAAAGGCCGCCCAAATCCCGGATTGCGGTGCCCTGGCGGGTATCCCGGAAGCTGTTACGGTCAATTCGACCAAGGGGAGGCCGAGATGACCGTTGATACGCCGCGGCTCGCCGCCGCGCCGTTGCGACCGCGCACACCCGCGGTGCTGCGGCCGAGGCCGGTCGACGCGCCGGTGCTCCGGCTCGTCGGGTTCCCGCACGCGGGGGGCTCCGCGGCCGGCTACCACCCGCTCGGCCGGCTCCTGCCGCCGGACTGGGACCTGCTCCTGCTGGACCTGCCGGGCCGCGGCCAGCGGCACGCCCAGCCGAGCCTGCGCTCGATGGCCGAGGTGCTGCTGTGCGCGCTGAGCGACCTGCGGCCGTGGCTGGACGGCACGCCGCTGGCGCTGTTCGGGCACAGCTACGGTGCGGTCCTCGCCTACGAGGTCGCGCTGACCCTGCAGGACCTCGGCCACCCGCCGGTCTGGCTCGGCGTCTCCGGCCGCGTCGCGCCCGGCGCCACCGCCGGTGGCCTCGCCCGGCTGTACGAGCTGGACGACCGGCGCCTCACCGACCAGCTCGTCGCGCTCGGCGGGCTGCCGCCGGCCCTCGCCGAGGTGCCCGAGCTGCTGGAGCGGTTCCTCGGCCCGGTCCGCGACGACCTGCGGGTGCTGGACAGCTACCGGCCGCGGCCGAGCCGGCCCCGGCTGTCCTGCCCGATCACCGCCCTGTGCGGCACCGCCGACCCGCTCGCCCCGGCCGCCGGACTGCCCGCGTGGCAGGACGAGACGACCGCCCGCTTCCGGCTGCGGATGTTCCCCGGCGGCCACTTCTACCTGCTGGGTGACGGCCTGCCGGGTTTCGCCGCGGCGATCACCGCCGACACCGATGCCGCCGTGATCGCCGATGTCGGCGGCCCCGGTGGCTGAGCACGACCGGCCCAACCTGCTCGACCTGGTCCTGCCGGCGGGCGTGGTGTGCGCCGAGTCGTTCGGCGACCCGCCCGAGGCGACGCTCCTGCCGCAGGAGGAGCAGGTCGTCGCCGGCGCCGTGCCGAAGCGGGTCCGGGAGTTCACCACGGTCCGGCACTGCGCCCGGGCCGCCCTACGGGGGCTGGGCCACCCACCCGCGCCGATCCTGCCGGGTGAGCGCTCCGCGCCGCGGTGGCCCGCCGGGGTGGTCGGCAGCATGACCCACTGCGACGGCTTCCGCGGCGCCGCCGTGGCCGACGCCGCCAGGTTCGCGGCGATCGGCGTGGACGCCGAGCCGCACGGCCCGCTGCCCGACGGCGTGTTCGGCCTCGTCGCGGTGCCGACCGAGCGGGCCCGCCACGGCGCGCTGCGGGCCTTGCGCCCCGAACTGCACTGGGACCGGCTGCTGTTCTGCGTGAAGGAAGCCGTCTACAAGGCGTGGTTCCCGCTGACCGGTCGCTGGCTCGGCTTCGAGGACGCCGACGTCACCTTCGACCCGGCCGGCACGTTCCATGCCCGGCTGCTCGTGCCGGACGCCCCGTTCGCCGGGATGCGCGGACGGTACGCGGTCGCCGGCGGGTTCGCGCTGGCCGGGGTCGCCGTCGAGCACGCCGCTCCGCCCGCGGTGCGCAGCGGACGCATGGCCGCGCACCTCGCTCGGTAGACTCGTGCGCAACTACGAAGGGCGGGCCGGATGCCGTTGCCGATCGTCGGAAACCTGTTCTACAGCGGTCCACCGCTGCACGTCCTGCACGACGACTACGCCAAACAGGGCCGCATCGACGACCAGGCGCCGGTCGTGGCCGCCGCCGAGGTCGACGTCGACGCCTCGCCCGCCGCGGTGTGGCGGTTGCTCAGCGACGTGGCCGCATGGCCGTCCTGGAACACCGATATCAAGTCGGTGACCCTCGACCCGGCGGTCGCCGTCGACGCCGCGTTCCACTGGAAGAACGGCGGCTCCAGCATCAGGTCCAGGTTCGCGGTCGTTGCCCCGGAGCGGGAGCTGACCTGGACCGGGGTGAGCGTCGGCATCCGCGCCGTGCACCGCAACACCCTGGAGCAGCTGCCCGGCGGCGCGGTGCGGCTGCGCAGCGAGGAGAGCATGGCCGCGCCGCTCGTCGGGGTGCTCTACCCGAGCCGGGCCCTGCAGCGCTCCCTGCAGAAGTGGGTCGACCTGCTCAAGAGCACCGCCGAAGCCGCCTAAGGCACCCTTTAGCGCCCACCCGGAGACTCACCCCCAGCCGGCCTGCCGCCGGCGGTCACGGTGAGCGGAGGGGTGATGGGCGCGATTGTCCGAGCTGTCTGCGGGCGGCGGACCAAATGGCTGACGCTGGCCGTGTGGATCGTCGTCGTGGGCGGGCTGGGCGGGCTGGGCAGCAAGCTCGCCGAGGTCCAGAAGAACGACATCTCGGCCTGGCTGCCCGCCGGCGCCGAGTCGACCCGGGCGCTGACGATCCTGCAGCGGCTGCAGCCCGACCACACGGTCGAGGCGCAGATCGTCTACGTGCGCGCCGGTGGGCTGACCGCGGCGGACAAGGCCAAGGTCGACGCCGACGCGCGCGCCTTCGCCTCGGTGCCGGGCGTGCGCGGGACCGTCGGCACGCCCGAGGCCTCCCCGGACGGCGCGGCGGTGCAGGTACGCGTGCCGGTGGAGCTGCCGAAGACCGGGTGGGACCAGGTCAAGACGACCGCCGACGAGCTGCGCGGCATCGCCGCCACCGGCCCCGCCGGGCTGAGCGTGCACATCGCCGGGCAGGCCGGCTACACCGCCGACCAGGCCGCCGCCTACGGCGGGATCGACGGGGTGCTGCTCGCCGTCGCCGCACTCGTCGTCATCGTGCTGCTCCTGCTGACCTACCGCAGCCCGGTGCTGTGGCTGTTGCCGCTGGCCGCCGTCTCGGTCGGGCTCATGGTCTCCCAGGGGCTCATCTACCTGCTGGCCCGTGACGCCGGGCTGACCATCGACGCGCAGGGGTCGGCAGTGCTCACCGTCATCGTGTTCGGCGTCGGCACCGACTACGCCCTGCTGCTCATCGCCCGCTACCGCGAGGAACTGCGCCGGCACGAGGACCGGCACGAGGCGATGGCGGTCGCGTTGCGGCGGGCCGGGTCCGCGGTCGTCGCCAGCGCCGCCACCGTGGCCGCCGGCATGTTGTGCCTGATGTTCGCGCAGATGCGCTCGACGAAGGGCCTCGGCCCGGTCGTCGCGATCGGCGTCGCGGTCACCGTGGTGGCCATGCTGACCCTGCTGCCGGCCCTGCTCACCGCCTGCGGCCGCTGGGTGTTCTGGCCGGTCCGACCGGTGCACGGCGCACCCGAGCCGACCGGTGGCGGTGCCTGGCACCGGCTCGGCACCTGGATCTCGGGCCGGGCCCGGACCGTCTGGCTGGTGTCCGCGGTGCTCCTTGCCATCGCCGCGCTCGGCGCGGCCGACCTGCGCCTCGGCGGGCTCAGCAACGAGGACACGTTCGTCGACCGGCCCGACTCGGTCGTCGGCCAGCGGGTCATCGAGGAGCACTACGCCGCCGGCGTCGGCGACCCCGCGCTCGTCGTGGCCCGCGCCGGGCAGGCGGAGCAGGTCCGTGCGGCGGCGGCCGGCGTCGACGGGGTGGCCGCGGCCGCCGCAGGGCCGGTGACCTCCGACGGCTGGGTGCTGGTCACCGCCGTGCTGCGCGACCCGTCGGACAGTGCCGCGGCCCGCGAGGCGATCGGCCGGCTGCGCGCCGCGGTGCACGCGGTGCCCGGCGCCGGCGCGCTCGTCGGCGGGGACACCGCGGTCCGCCTCGACATCGCCGACGCGTCCCGGTCGGACAACCGGCTGATCATCCCGCTGGTGCTGCTGGTGGTGTTCGGCATCCTCGCCGGGCTGCTGCGGTCGCTGCTGGCGCCGTTGCTGCTGATGGCCACGGTGGTGCTGTCCTTCGGCGCCGCCCTCGGCGTCAGCGCGCTGGTGTTCGACCACGTCTTCGGCTTCGGCGGGCAGGACACCCTGTACCTGCTGTTCGTCTTCGTCTTCCTGGTCGCCCTGGGCATCGACTACAACATCTTCCTGATGACCCGGGTGCACGAGGAGGCGCCGGTCGCCGGCACCCGCGCGGGCGTCGTGGCCGGGCTGGCCGCGACCGGCGGGGTGATCACCTCGGCGGGTCTGGTGCTGGCCGGCACGTTCGCGGCGCTGGGCACCCTGCCGGCGGTGTCGTTCGTCGAGATCGGGTTCACCGTCGCCTTCGGCGTCCTGCTCGACACGTTCCTGGTGCGCACGGCACTGGTCCCGGCCCTCGCCATCGACATCGGCCGGGCGATCTGGTGGCCCAGCGCGCTCGCCCGCGCCCCCAAGAAGGAGCCGGAGCCGACCCCCGCGCCGGTCTCGGTCTGACCCCAGCCAACCCCTGTAGGAGGACGATCCCTGTGACTGCCGTGCTCGAGGAGACGCCGCTCGCCAGGCTCCGGGCCCTGCACAACGAGGGCCGCATCGCCGCGGAGTACCGCACGGTGCCGGCGCTGCTCGCCGAGATGACCGACCCGATCGACCTGACCCGCGCCGGGCAGGTGCTGTCGCGGACCGACGTGTGCGACATCCTCGCCGCCGGCGGCGCGACCGACGCCGACACGGTGACCGTGGCCATCACCGGTCACGCCACCCTCGGCACCCTGGTCGCCCCGCTCACCGCCCAGTTCGCCCGGCACGGGCTGCTGCTGCGCCCGCACGTCAGCGACTTCGACGCGTACATCCGTGATCTGCAGGACCCCGGCAGCGAGGTGTATGCCAGCGGCGCCGACCTGGTGCTGTGCGTGCTGGACGCGCAGATCGTCTTCGACGAGCTCGCGCCGGGCTGGACCGCGCAGGACGTCGCCGCGGTCGCCAACGCGAAACTGGCCCTGCTGGAGCGGCTGGTCACCGGCTACACCGAGCGGGCGGCCGGCCGGCTGGTGCTCAACACCGTGCCGCTGCAGCGCATCCACACCGCGCAGCTGGTCGACCTGCGCTCCCGGGCGGTGCTCGGGATGGCCTGGCGGCAGTTCAACATCGGGCTGCTCGCCCTGGCCGAGCGGCACGCCCGGGTCTCGGTGGTGGACCTCGACCCGGTCCTGGCCGAGGGCGTGCCCGTGCACGAGCCGAGGATGGCGGTGTACGCCAAGGCACATCTCGGCGACGACCTGCTGTCCGGCTACGCACGGGAGGTCGCGCACCTGGCGCGCACCGTGCGCGGCCGGGGGAAGAAGGTGCTGGTCCTGGACCTGGACAACACGGTGTGGGGCGGCGTCCTCGGCGACGACGGCCCGGACGGCATCGAGGTCGCGACGACGTTCCGCGGTGAGGCGTTCGGCCGGTTCCAGCGGACCGTGAAGCAGCTCGCCTCGCAGGGTGTGGTCCTCGCGATCAGCAGCAAGAACGACCAGGAGCCGGTGCTCGCCGCGCTGCGCGAGCACCCTGACATGGTCCTGCGGGAGAGCGACTTCGCGCGGGTCAACGCCAACTGGAACGCCAAGGACGTCAACCTCCGCGACATCGCGGGCGTGCTCAACCTCGGCCTGGACAGCATGGTCTTCGTCGACGACTCCCCGTTCGAGCGCGGGCTGGTCGCCCAGGCGCTGCCCGAGGTGACCCTGGTCGCCGTCGACGAGGAGCCGGCGCTGCACGTGGAGCGGCTGCTCGCGGACGGCTGGTTCGACGCGCTGGAGCTCACCGACGAGGACCGAGCGCGCGGCAGCCAGTACCGGGCCGAGGGCGCCCGGCAGGAGCTGCTGGACGGCAGCGGCTCCCTCGCCGACTACCTCGACCAGCTCGGCGTGCAGGTGACCGTCTCCCGGGTCGGCGCCGCCGAGGTGGCCCGGGTGGCCCAGCTGACCCTGCGCACCAACCAGTTCAACCTGACCACCGAGCGGCTCGACCAGGCCGACGTGCAGCAGCGGGTCGACGACCCGGCGCACCTGGTGCTCGCGATCCGCTCGGGTGACCGGTTCGGCGACAACGGGGTCGTCGGCGCGGTCTTCGCCCACCGCGGTGCCGACGCGCTGCACATCGACAACGTCCTGCTCAGCTGCCGGGTCTTCGCCCGGGGGATCGAGCAGGCGGCGCTGGCGGAGGTGCTGCGCTTCGCGCGGGACACCGGCATCGCGACCGTGCACGCCACGTACCGCCCGACCAAGAAGAACACGAAGGTGCGCGACTTCTACCCGTCGCTCGGCTTCGAAACGGTCGGCGACGACGCCGGCAGCCTGTCGTTCCGTCGTGAGCTGACCGACCTGCCCGGCGTGCCGGGCCACCTCACGCTCCAATCCGACCTCGGCACCGAGGCCGCCACCCCCGAAAGGATCCCGGCATGATCACCGAGACCGACTTCATCCGGATCGTGCGCGACGAGCTCGCGCTGCCGCTGGCCAAGCAGGACCTGGAGGGCGACCTCGACGGCGTCGTCAGCTGGGACTCACTGCACATGCTGCGCCTCGTCGCGGCGGTCGAGCGGGAGACCGGCAAGCGCATGCTGATCGGCAGCCTGCTGACCGAGCGCAGCCTGCGCGGCATCTACTCGAAGGTCGCCGCGGCCTGACCCGCCGGTCGCCGGCCGGTGCCGCGGGCGCACCCGATGCCCGCGGCCCGGCCCGGCCACCAGTCCCGAGGAGGACACTCGTGAGCATTGTCGACGACGCGGCCCGGATCGATCCGGCCGCCGCCCCCGCGGCATCGGACCGGCGGCGCTGGTGGGCGCTGCTGGTCATCTCGTTCGCCCAGTTCATGATCGTCATCGATGCGACGGTCGTCAACGTCATGCTGCCCCAGCTGCGCGCCGACCTCGGCCTCACGGCCACCGGTATGCAGTGGGTGATGAGCTCCTACGTGCTGCTCTTCGGCGGGCTGCTGCTGCTCGGCGGCAGGCTCACCGACATCCTGGGCCGTCGCCGCGTCTTCATCGGCGGCCTGGCCCTGTTCACCGCCGGGTCGGTGCTCGCGGCCGTGGCCGGTGGCGAGGCGACGCTGCTGGCCGCCCGCGCCGTGCAGGGCATCGGCGGCGCCGCGATCGCCCCCGCCACGCTGTCGATCCTGGTCACCACCTTCGCCGAGGGCAAGGAGCGCAACAAGGCGTTCGGCATCTGGGGCACGGTCATCGGCGTCGGCGCGTCCATCGGCACGCTGCTCGGCGGTGCCGTGGTCAACGTCGGCTGGCGCTGGGCGTTCTACATCAACATCCCCGTCGGGGTCCTGCTGGTCCTCGGCGCGCTGCTGCTGGTCAGCGGTGCCCGCCCGACCGGCCCCCGCCCACCCGCGGACACCGCCGGCGCGCTCACCGCGACCGGTGGCATGCTGCTGGTGGTGTACGCCATCGTCAGCGTCACCACCAACGGCTGGACCGACCCGGTGACGCTGGCCGCGGCCGCGGGCGGGATCGCGCTGCTCGGGGTGTTCCTGCGCATCGAACGCTCCACCGCGGCGCCGCTGCTGCCGTTGCGGCTGTTCCGCCAGCGCGGCGTGGTGGCGGGCAGTCTCGGCGAGTTCCTGACCGCCGGCATCATGCTGCCGTCGTTCTTCCTGCTGCCGCTGTACATGCAGACGGTGCTCGGCTACAGCCCGCTGAAGACGGGCCTGGCGTACATCCCGACCAGCCTGGCCCTGATGATCGTCGCGCCGGTGCTGCTCCAGCTCATCGGCCGGACCGGGCCCCGCGCCCTGTACCTCATCGGCACCGTCCTGCTCGGCGCGATGCTGGTGCTGCTGCTGGACACACCGCTGCAGGCCAACTACTGGACGGTGCTGCTGCCGGTCACCACGCTGCTCGGCGCGGGTCTGGTCTTCTGCCTCGTGCCGACGCCGGTGGTGGGCACGTCCCAGGCGACCGGCGACGACGCCGGCGCGACCTCCGCGGTGCTCAACACGGCGACGCAGGTCGGCGCCGCGTTCGGGCTGGCGGTCATCGCCACGGTCGTGCAGGACCGCGTCGCCACCCTGGTGGCCCGGGGCGTGGACCCGATCGAGGCGCTGAACTCGGCGCTGCACCGAGGCTTCGCGGTGCTCGGCGTGTGGGTCGTGCTGAGCTTCGCCGTCGGGCTGGTCGGCTTCCGCGGCCTGCGCGGCACGTCGGAACAGCCCGCCGCCGCGAGCGTGGAGGAGGCCCGGCCGGAAGCGACCGCGGCCTGACGCGGCACGGACCGCGGGCGACCGCCTGACGCGGCACGGACCGCGGGCGACCGGCTGACGCGGCACGGACCGCGGGCGACCGCCTGACGCGGCACGGACCGCGGGCGACCGGCTGACGTGACACGGACCGCGGGCGGCTGGCGTCGCCCGCGGTCCGCGCGGCCGTCGGGACTGCCCCGATCCACGCGGCCGTCGCGGGGCTGCCCGCGGTCTGCGTGGCTGCCGGGCGTCAGGCCGCGCCGAACATCCAGACCCCCGGGCGCATCTCGATCGCGGCCGCGAGCCCGCCACGGCCCGGCTCCCGGCGGATGCGGTCGGCGACCCGGTGCGCGAACTCGCGCCAGCGCGGGTCGCCGAGCTGGTCGGCGGCCCGGCCGCACTCGGCGAAGCGGTGCAGGGCCGCGTCCCGCTCACCGCGGCGCAGCTCCACCAGGGCGAGCCCGCGCAGGGCGTCGGTCGCGCCGCGGACGTCCCCGTCGGCCCGGCACAGGATGAGGCCCTGGGCGTACAGGCGGCGCGCCTGATCGCCGAGCCCGCGCTCCAGCGAGACGTCGGCCAGCCCGATGAGACTGTGCGCCTCGACCGGCCGGCAGCCGGACGACCTCGCCCAGCTGTGCGCCCGCTCGAACGCGGCGGTCGCCTCGGGGACCTGCCGGCGTTGCCAGGCGAGCTCGCCCAGGGACAGTTCGGCGACGGCCTCGGCGGTGCCGTTGCCGGCCCGGCGGGCCGCGTCCAGGGCCAGGCCGATGACCTCGCCCCAGTCGTCCCAGCCGGCGCTGATCTGGAAGTAGCCGCTGAGCGCGTCGGCGAGGCGCCACACCAGCGGCCAGAGCCCGGCCGCGTGCGCCCGCCGCACGGCGGTGACCAGCCCGGCCGCCTCCAGGTCGAACCAGCGCAGCGGCTCGTCCCCGACCACCCCGGCCGCGGTGTCCGGCGCCAGCGGCGCCGGGTCGCCGAGGAGCTCCAGGGCCCGGCCGGGGGTGAGCAGCGCGTCGGCGTGCCGGGCGAGGCCGGTCGCGGTGCGGCACCAGCGTTCGACGGCGGCGGCGCGCACGTCCGCGGGCTCCTCAGCGAGCAGCTCCACCGCCAGCGCGCGCAGCAGGACGTGGAAGCCGAAACGGCCGGGCCGGCCGACCACGGAGCGGTGCTCGAGCAGCTGGGCGTGCACCAGCTCGGTGATCGCCTGCTCGGCGTCGTCGGCCGCCGCGCCGAGCAGCGCCGCCGCGGTCCAGGCCGCGAAGTCCTGTGCCGGCGCCACGCCCAGCAGCCGCATCGCCCGCTGCGCCGCCGGACTGACCTCGCGGTAGCCGGCGAGCAGGTTGGACCGCACGTCGATGTCGCCGACGGTCAGCAGGCTCAGCCGGGCCGGCTCGTCGGTGAGCCGCCGGGCCAGGGTCGCCGCCGTCCACTGTGGACGCATGGCCAGGCTCGCCCCGGCGACCCGCAGTGCCAGCGGCAGGTAGCCGCACTGCCGGGCGATGTGGGCGGCGGCGCGCCGGTCGGCGGCGACGCGTTCCCCGCCGGTCGCGGCCAGCAGCTCGTAGGCGGCGGCCTGGTCCAGCACCGGCAGGACCACGTGCCGCGCGCCCTCGATGGCGGTGAGGATGCGCCGCCCTGTGATGAGGACCGTGCACTCGCCGGTGGCGGCGAGAATCCCGCGGATCTGGCGCTCGGTGACGACGTCGTCCAGGACGATCAGCAGCCGCCGGCCGGAGATGACCCGTTGCAGCGTGACGAGCAGCCCGTCCAAGTCGCCGCCGAAGTCACCGCCGAGGTCGTGCCCGGCGCCCGGCGGGAACGCCCGCAGCAGCCGCTGCACCGACTGGGCCGCGTCCAGGGGCGCCCCCTCGCTGCTGCGCAGGCTGACGAAGAGCCGCCCGTCACGGAAGCGGTCGCTGAGCCGGTGCGCGAGCGCCAGCACGAACGCGGTCTTGCCCACCCCTGCTTTGCCGGCGATGCTCAGCACCCGTGCCGTGCGGGGACCGCCGTCACCGAGCAGCGCCACGGCCCGGGCCAGCTCGGCGTCGCGGCCGACGAAGTCGGCGACCGGCCGGGGCAGCCACACGATCGGCTCGGGCGGGCGGGCGCCACCGCCGCCGCGCCAGTCCAGGCCCGGGTCGAAGCGCAGGATCCGCTGATGCAGCTCGCGCAGGTCGGCGCCCGGGTCGGTGCCGAGCTCGTCGGCGAGGCGGCGGCGGACCCGGCCGAACACCCGCAGCGCGTCGGCCTGCCGGCCGCTGCGGTGCAGCGCGAGCATGAGCTGGGCGTGCAGCCGCTCCCGCAGCTGGTGCTCGTCGGCCAGCGGCAGCAGCTCGGCGATGATCTCGCGGTGGTGGCCCAGCTGCAGCTCGGCCGCGAACAGGTGCTCCAGCGCGTCCAGCTGCAGCTCCTGCAGCCGGGCGGCGGCGGACATGAGCACCGGGCCGTGCGGGATGTCGGCGAGCGGCGGGCCGGACCACAGCGCTGTCGCCGCGCGCAGCAGCCGCGCCGCCTCGGCGTGGTCGCGCCGCTGCAGCGCGGCGCGGCCGTCGCGGCGCAGCGTCTCGAACCGGGTCAGGTCGACCTCGTCCGGGCCGACCTGCATCACGTACCCGGGGGCGCGGGTGACGATCGGCCCGCCGGCCGCCGGCTCCAGCAGCTTGCGCAGCTGCGAGACGTACACGTGCAGGGTGGTCGTCGCGGTGCGCGGCGGGTGCTCGCCCCACAGCTCCTCGATGAGGCAGTCCGCGGAGACCACGTCGCCGGCCCGGATGAGCAGGGTCGCCGCCACCACCCGCAGCTTCGCCGCGGACGGGGTGCGTTCACCGAGCCGGACCGGGCCCAGCAACCGGTAGCGTGCGGCGGTGGTCTCGGGCGCCACCGGGATCAGCCGTCTTCCAGGACGGTGACCGACGCGGTGCCCAGCGGCGTGCCGGTCTGGGTGAAGCACAGCTCGACCGGCACGACCGGCTGGCCGTCGCGGTTGCGGGTGGCCGTGCCCGGCCTGGCGGTGCACCGTACGGTGGCCTCGCCGGCGACGGCGGCGGTGAACCGGCCCGACCACAGTGTCACGGTGCAGTGCCCGGAGGCGAAGCCGCGCAGCCGGCCCGCGGTGAGGATGGCGGCCTGCCGCCCCGCCTCGAGCAGGTCGCCGTCCGGCGTGTCCCGCCACGGTGCGGCGCTTCCCGCGGCGGTACCGGCGAGATCCAGGCGCAGTTCGTCGTCCTCACCCCGGGCGGACTGCCCGACGAGCACGTTGCGCGCGTCGGAGCGGCCGACGGCGTGCGGCGACAGCAGCCGGAACCGGCCCCGTCCCGGCGCGCCGGGTGCCGGTTCGCCGTCCGGCAGCGGGAACGCGACCTCCAGCCGGGCGCTGCCGCAGGGCACCGCGCCGATGGCGATGGTGGCCCGGCACAGCAGCGCCGAGGGCACCGTGCCGCTGCCCGGGTCCGCGGCCCGGACCCGCAGGTCGACGGTCGCGTGTGAGGGGCCTGCGGCGGTCCGCCACGGCGGCAGGCTGGTGATCCCGGCCTCGAAACGGCCGAAGACGGCCGGCCGGTCGGCGGGCACCCGGAAGTAGCCGTGCCCGATGAACACCACCGCCTCGCGCAGTGCCTCGGCGAGGAACAGCGGGTCGTGCCGCTTGCCCGGGCCGTCGTTGTACAGCGGGTGTGCCGAGGGCAGCTCGGCCGACAGCGCGAAACCGTGCTCCTGCGCCCCGGCGGTGTCGGCGAAGGTCCCGGTGGCCGATGACGCGCGGTGCACCAGTCGCCGCAGGACCGGCATGCGATTCGTGGTGTGCATTCTTCATCCCACCCGTGTATGTATCACGCCGACCGTGAATTCTTCATTTTCGCTGCATCGTTCTTATACAGGTGTCAATGAGGCTCTGCGGGCAAGAATACTATCGACGTTGATCGCATACAGGGGCCTTGTGTCCGCTATGGACCTTATTTTTGCGGGACGCAAGGCACGCTTTAGCGAGCCGAACCAAGGTGACGGGGTCAGCTCAACCGATCGCAGTGGAGGCACCTGATGCGCTGGGAAAACGTGTACGTGGCCGGGCTCGGCGCGTACCTGCCGCGGGAGGCGGTGAAGGCGGACGACGCGGTCGCCGCCGGCCTGTACGACGCGGGGGAGCACGAGGCCAACGGCATCCGCGAGGTTCGCATCGCCGGTGAGGGCGAGGCCCCGGCGGAGATGGCCGCCGCGGCCGGCCGCCAGGCCGTGCAGCGCTCCGGGCACGCGCCGGAGGACTTCGGGCTGGTCCTGCACGCCTGCTGCGCCCACCAGGGCCAGGACTTCTGGACCCCGGCGTCGTTCGTGCAGCGGGAGGCGGGGGCCGGCACCGGCGCCGCCATCGAGATCCGGCAGGGTTCCAACGGCGGCCCCGCCGCGCTCGAGCTCGCCGCGTCGTGGATCACGTCGCGTCCGGACGCCCCGGCCGCGCTCATCACCACCGGTGACTCGTTCAAGCTGCCGTACTTCGACCGCTGGACGACCGACGACCAGCAGATCTACGGTGACGGCGCCGGCGCGGTCGTGCTGTCGACCCGGGGTGGCTTCGCCAAGCTGCGCTCCACCGCGAGCGTCGGCGACCCGTCCCTGGAGCCGATCTACCGCGGCGACGACGCGTGGAACGACGCGCCGTTCTACAACGGCAAGCCCGGCGACATGCGCGCCCGCAAGCACGCGTACCTGATGCAGAACCCGAACGGCTACGAGGAGGCCATCGAGCGGATCGGCCGCAACTTCGGCGGCGTGCTGCACCGCGCGCTGACCGACGCTGACACGACGCTGCCGGACACCCAGTGGTTCGTGCACGCCAACGTCGGCCAGACCGTCGCCGACTGGGGCTTCTACGGCCAGCTCGGCCTCGACCCGAAGCAGACCACCTACGAGTGGGGCAAGGACTACGGCCACATGGGCGCGGGCGACCAGCTCATCGGCCTCAACCACCTGATCGAGACCGGCCGGCCCAAGCCGGGCGACCTGATCGTCACCGTCGGCGCCGGCATCGGCTTCATGTGGACGGTCGCCGTCCTGGAGGTCGTCGATGTCCCCCAGTGGTGAGACCGCGACGCTCGCACCGCCCGCCGGGGTCGCCGGCCCCGACGACTTCGTCCTGCCCAACGGCCTGGTCGTGGCCCACCAGCGGGCCTACGAGACGAACTACCTGTACGACGAGATCTTCGCCCGCAACTGCTACCTGCAGCACGGCATCACCCTGCCGCCCGGGGCGGTCGTGCTCGACATCGGCGCGAACATCGGCATGTTCAGCATGTTCGTCGCCCAGCGGTGCCCGGACGCCACGATCCACGCGGTCGAGCCGGCCCCGGCGCTGATCGGCGTGCTGCGCACCAACCTGGCCCGGCACACGCCGGGTGGCGTCGCGCACCACTGCGGCGTGTCCGCCCAGGACGGCTCGATGCAGTTCACCTACTACCCCAACTCGTCGGTCTTCTCCGGGTTCCACGCCGACACCGCGATCGACCGGGCCGTGCTGCGCAAGGTCATCGAGAACGCGGCGGAGGAGAGCGGCGAGACCGAGCCGGTGCCCGACTTCCTGCTCGACGACCTGCTGGAGAACCGGCTGCACGCCGAGCGGCACGAGATCGCGACGCGATCGGTGAGCTCCCTGATCGCCGAGTGCGGCCTGGAGCGCGTCGACCTGCTGAAGATCGACGCGGAGCGCAGCGAGCTGGCCGCGCTCGACGGGATCACCGACGAGGACTGGGCCAAGGTCCGCCAGGTGGCGCTGGAGTCGCACGGCGGCACCGCCGAGCACAGCCTGCTGGCCGAGATCCTGCGCCGGCGCGGCTTCGACGTCGTGGTGGACACCTACGGCCCGCTGCGCGACACCGGCTTCGCCAACATCTTCGCCCGTCGCGCCGACTGACGCCCGCACGCCGCGAACCGCCGGCCGGCCCGTCCGGCCGGCGGGGAAACCACCGTGCCCAACCGCTACCCCGACGGAGTGTCATGCCTGAGCAGCCCTTGTTCCTAGCCGCCGCGGCGGCGTGGCTTCCGCCGCCGGCAGAGCTCACCGCCCTGGCCGGCGGTGGCGCCGACGAGTTCGTCACCAACGGCATCGTCAGCGTCCCGGTCGCCGGCCCCGACGACGCACCGCCGGAGATGGCGGCGCGCGCGGCGCAGACGGCACTGGCCCGCGCGGCCGGCCGGCTCCAGCGGGACGACGTGGTGCTGGTGCTGTACGCCAACACGTACCACCAGGGCCAGAACTCGTTCTGGTCGCCGGCCTCCTACGTGCAGCGCAGTGCCGGCGTGTCCGGCGCCGCGGCGATCAACGTCGGTCAGGCCTCCAACGGCGGCATGGCCGCGCTCGACCTCGCCGCCGGCTACCTCTCGGCCCGCGGTGGCGGCGCGGCGCTCATCACCGCCGCCGACCGCTTCTGCGAGCCCGGCATCGTCCGGTGGGCCGCCGACTACGGCGCGGTCTACGGCGACGGCGCCGCGGCCCTGGTGCTGTCGACCAGCGGCGGCTTCGCCCGCGTCCTGTCGGTGCACACCAGCACCGACGCCGAGCTGGAGCAGATGCACCGCGGCAACACCCGCTTCCAGCCGGCCCCGACCGGCGCGCGGGTGGACGTGCGGCTGTCGAAGGTCCAGTTCATCACCGATTTCGGCCTGGACAACCTGCTGCACCGGCTGTCCACGGGGATGCGCGCCGTCGTCGACGCCGCGCTCGCCCGGGCCGGCTGCGACCTGGCCGACATGGCCGTCGTCGTGCTGCCGAACCTCAACCGCAAGATGCTCACCGACCAGTACCTCGAACCCCTGGCCCTCGACCCGGACCGCACCCTCGCGGACTGGTCGTCGCGGGTCGGGCACCTCGGCGCCGCCGACCAGCTCGCCGGCGTGGCGCACCTGGTCGAGGCCGGCCGGGTGGCGCGGGGGGACAGGGTGCTGCTGGTCGGCACCGGCAGCGGGCTGTCCTGGTCCGCGGCCGTCCTGGAGATCCTCGACGTGCCCGCCTGGGCCGAGCAGACCGCGCAGCCCGCGCCGGTCCCGGTGGGCTGACCCGGCAACGCCCGGCCGTCGGACATTTCCGCACCCCGAGAAATGCGGCGGCGTACGAACGCGCCCTTGAAATGTGTTGTCCGCCCGAGAGCAAAGGACAGTTCTTTGCGAATCACAGCCCTCAGTGAAGTGCTTCCGGGAGAACCGGTCACCAATTCCGACATGGCTGCCCGGTTCGGCCTGCACGAGCAGTGGCTCGAGCGGATGACCGGAAATCGCAGCCGTTATTTCTGCAGTCCCGACAGCCCGGCCGGGGTGCCCAAGAGCACCGGCGACCTGGCCACCGCCGCCGGCGGCAAGGCCTTGGAGAAGGCCGGCCTCGGCCCGGGCGACGTCGAGTTCCTCATCCTGACCACGGCGTCGCCGGACCACCTGATGCCGGCGACGGTGAACCTGGTCGCCGACCGGCTCGGCATCGACGGTGTGCCGACCTTCCAGCTGACCTCCGGCTGCGCCGGCGCGCTGCAGGGCCTGTACACCGCCCGGGCGCTGCTGGCCAGCGGGCTGCGCCGCGGCCTGGTCATCGGCGCCGACACCTGCCTGAAGTTCTGGCCGTCCAAGCGCGACGTGGCCGACATGCGGCCCGCCGAGATGATCAACTTCGCGCTGTTCGGCGACGGCGGCGGCGCCGCGGTCGTCGAGGCCGACACCGACGGCCCCGGCTTCGTCGTGGAGCACATGGTCCTGCGCGCGGTCGGCCTCGGCCGCAAGCCCGCGCAGGTGGTGCGCTGGTACGGCGCCGAGGGCGCGCCGCACGTCACCGGCCCGAACGGGATCAGCGCCCCCGAGCCGATGGGGGAGGAGGACTACAAGGCGATCGAGCGGCACGTGCCGGAGGCCGCGGCCCGCGTCCTCGGCGAGCTCGGCGAGCTCACCGGCTGGTTGCCCGCGGAGGTCGAGCGGGTCCTCACCCCGCAGCTCAACGGCGTCATGACCGAGAAGATCCGCGAGTACCTCGGGGTGCGCCCCGAGCAGGCGGTGTCCTGCGTGGCGGAGACCGGCAACAACGGCAACGCGCTGCCGTTCATCCAGCTGCGCCGCGCGCAGGCCGGGATGAACGGCACCGCGGACGGCGCCCGGATCATGGTCACCACTATCGAGTCGTCCAAGTGGGTCATCTCCGGGATGGCGCTGCGCCACCAGGGGGCCTCCGATGGCCGTTGACGTCAACCTCGAACCCGTCACGGCACCCGCCGCCCAGCGCGGCGGGGTCGCGCAGCTGCGCGCCCTCAAGCGCGCCGGCGGGCTCGGCGGGGCCGCGGCCGAGCTGCGCCAGGTGCTCGCCGGCCTCACCGACCCCCTCGAGCTGGAGGCCGCCGGGGGGCTGCTGTCCGGCACCCGCGCCCACGCCCAGCTGGCCGCCGCGGGCGGGTTCGTCCCGCAGCGGGTCGCGCTGCTGGGCAACTCCACCCTCGACGCGCTGCCCAATCTGCTGACCGCGACCCTGGTCCGCGACGGCCTGCTGCCCGAGGTGCGGCTGGCGGGCTTCGACCAGTGGCGGCTGGAGATCCTGACCGGCGCGCCGAACCTGGCCGGCCTCGACCCGCGGGTCACCGCCTGCCTGCTCGACGACAACGCCGTGTTCGAGCGGGTCACCGACCCGCTCGACCCGGCGCAGGTCGAGCGCGGCTGCGCGGCGTTCCCGGCCGAGCTCGCCGAGTGGGCCGCGGCCTGCCGGCAGGCCCTCGGTGGCCTGGTCGTGCTGGCCACGGTGCCGCTGTCGGCGTTGCGCCGGGACCGGTACCGCGACTACGCCACCCGGGCCCGCGTCGAGGCCGCCTGGGAGCGGATGAACGCCGCCATTCTCGACCTCGGCGCCGAGCAGGGCACCGTGGTGCTCAGCGCGGCGGCGATCGCGGCCCGCTTCGGCACCAGTGCCACCGGCGGTGCGCCCGGCTCGATCTTCGGCGCCGACCGGATGCGGCACGTCGCCGGGCAGACGTACTCCACCGCGTTCCTCGCCGGCTACGCCGAGGAGCTCGCCCGGATCGCCCGGGCCGACCTCGGCCGGTCCGCGAAGTGCCTCGTGCTGGACCTGGACAACACCCTGTGGGGCGGGGTCGTCGGCGACGACGGGCCGGGGGGCATCAAGCTCGGCGGCGCGTACCCGGGCTCCGCGCACCGCGAGCTGCAGGACCTGGCCCACGACCTGATGCGCCAGGGGGTGCTGCTCGCGGTCGCGTCGAAGAACGACGACGCGGCCGCGCGGGAGGCGATCGACACCCACCCGGAGATGGTGCTGCGGGGCGACGCGTTCGTCGCGTTCGCCGCCGACTGGAACCCCAAGCCCGGCAACGTCACCGCGATGGCGGCGCAGCTCAACATCGGCAGCGACGCCATGGTGTTCGTCGACGACAACCCGGCCGAGCGCGACCTCATGCGCCGCGCCGCGCCGCAGGTGACGACCGTCGAGGTGGGTGCCGACCCGGCCGGGTACGCGACGCTGCTCGCTGCCCGGGGCGACTTCGCGCTGCTGCGGGTCACCGACGAGGACCGCGGCCGCACCGCGATGTACCGCGCCGACGCCCAGCGCGCCGAGCTGTCCCGCACGGTCGTCGACCTGGAGCAGTACCTGCTCGACCTCGGCTCGAAGCTGAGCATGGAGCGGCTCGCCCCGCTGAACGCGGCGCGCATCACGCAGCTGTTCGGCAAGACGAACCAGTTCAACCTCACCGGCCGCCGGTACAGCGACGAGGAGGTGCGCCGGCGCGAGCACGAGGGCACCGCGGCCTACTTCGGCGCCCGCCTGGCCGACCGGTTCGGCGACCACGGTCTCATCGCCGCGGTCGCGCTCACCGGGGCCGCCGACGGTGCCTGGGAGATCGAGAACATGGTGCTCAGCTGCCGCGTGTTCAGCCGCAACGTCGAGGACGCGCTGGTCGGGCTGATCCTGCGGGCGGCGCTCGCGGCGGGCGCCCCCGCGGTGCGCGGAGATTTCGTGGCGTCGCCGAAGAACGGCAAGTTCGCCGGGTTCTACCCCGGCCTGGGGTTCGCGCCGGTCGGCGGCGCACCCGGGCGGTACCAGCACGACCTGCGGGATCTGCCGACGCTGCCCCGCTGGATCCAGATCACGCCGGACGAAGAGGTGTTCCATGTCCACTGAAGTTGTCGTCGAGGTCGTCGCCCAGCTGCTGGACGTCGACGAGGAGGAGCTCACCGCGCAGCGGCCGCTGGCCGCGGTCGCCGGCTGGGACTCGGTCAACTCGCTGCGGGTGCTCGTGTACCTGGAGCGTGAACTCAACGTGTCGCTGGACTACGAGCGGTTCGTCGCCGCGCAGACGATCGGCGACCTGGCCGAGATCACCGCCGACGCGCAGCGGGCCGGCGCGCGGCCATGAGCGCGACGACCGTGCCGTTCCCGCCGGCCAGGCGGCAGACGTACACGTTTTTGCGCGACGCGCGTCGCACCGCCCACGTCTACCTCCTGGCCGAGGTCGACGCGGCGGCGCTGCGCGCGGCGCGCGGGCCGTCCGGCGGGCCCAGCTACGTCACCTACGTCATCAAGGCGGTCGCGGAGGTCCTGGCCGGCTACCCCGACGCCCGCGCGGTGCTCAGCGACGGTGCCCGGCCCCGGCTGACGGTCTTCGACGACGTGCACGCGAAGGTGCTGTTCGACCGGACCATCGACGGGCAGCGGTGTGTGCTGTCCGGCACCGTCGAGTCGGCGCAGGCGCGCACGATCGAGGAGATCCAGGCGGCCGTCGACGGCTACAAGCGGGCGCCGGTCGACGGGGGTGGCCCGTTCGCCTCGGTGCGCCGGCTGCAGCGGCTGCCGCTGCCCCTCGCGTGGCTGCTGTACCGCATCGTCCTGCGCGACCCGGCGCGGCGCGCCGCGCTGCAGGGGACCTTCGCGGTGACCTCGGTGGGCCAGGAGCCGGTCCAGGTGATCCTGCCGATGATCTCCGGCACCCTCGGCTTCGGCGTCGGGCGCATCGCCGACAGCCCCGTCGTCCGCGACGGCGAGATCGTCGTCGCGCCGGTGCTGACCCTGTCCCTCACCTTCGACCACCGGGTCCTCGACGGCGCCATGGCCGCGGAGATCCTCGGCCGGGTCAAGAACCGACTCGAGCACTGGGAGCAGTGATGAGCGAGTTTTCCGAACTGCCCGGCACCACCGACGTGCTGGTCATCGGCGGCGGGCCGGCCGGCGCGCTGCTGGGCTGCCTGCTGGCCCGGCGCGGCATCGACGTCGTCGTCGTGGAGAAGCAGCAGGACCTGGAGCGCAGCTTCCGCGGCGAGAACATCGCCCCGCGCTCCGTGCACACCCTGCGGGAGCTCGGCTTCGGCCCGGCGCTGGACGAGCACGGCTACCTGTCCATCAACAGCGTCACCGCGATCGAGCGGGGCCGGCGGCTGCTGCGCCTGGAGTACGGCAAGTTCCCCCTCGCGACGCTGCCGATCGACATCCCGCAGCCAGCCCTGATCGGCATCTTCCTCGCCGCCGCTCAGGCGCACCCCAGCTTCCACCTGGCCATGGGCACCGCGTTCACCGGGCTCATCGAGCAGGACGGCGCCGTCGCCGGCGCGACCCTGCGCGGGCCGGGCGGGGCGACGACGAGCATCCGGGCCCGGGTCGTGATCGGCGCCGACGGGCGCTTCTCCAAGGTCCGCCAGCGGTCGGGGCTGGCCGCCGACATCAAGCCGATGGCGCGGGACTTCCTGTCCTTCAAGCTGCCCCGCCCGGCGGGCTGGGGCGACGACGGCTACCTGATGATCGAGGACGACCGGCACCTGGTCGTGCTGCCGACCTGGCCGGACTTCCTGCGCATCGGCCACAACCTGCCCAAGCGGCAGCTCGGCGAGCTGCGGGCGGCCGGCCTGCCGGCGTTCAAGGCCGGCATCGCCGCGCTCGACCCGCGCCTCGCCGACCTCGTCGAGGAGCACATCACCAGCTGGGACGACACGTCGTTCCTGGAGATCTTCACCGCGGAGATGCAGCAGTGGGCCCGCGACGGGCTGCTGCTGATCGGCGACGCGTCGCACACCTGCACGCCGATCCTCGGCCAGGGCGTGAACCTGGCCATCCAGGACGCCGTGTGCCTGGCGCCGGTCCTCGCCGGCGCCCTCGAGCGCGGCGGCGACCGGCCACTGCCCGCGGACACGTTCGGCGAGTACGTCGCCATGCGCCGCCGGCACAAGACCGTCGTCACCCGGTACCAGCGGTTCCAGGAAGGCGCCCTGGCCGAGAAGCACCCGGTGAAGCTGTTCATCCGGCGGGTGCGCTTCTCCACGCTCAACCAACTGCCCCTCAAGTACCGCCTGCTGGATCGGGTGGTCAACGCCGCCCACCCGATCGACCCGGTGGACATCGCGGCCGGGGCGCCGACCCTGGTGCCGTCAGTCAGGAGTGGTCAACGATGAGTCACGACGCATCCCAGCGCATCGCGGTGGTCGGTATGGCCGGCCGGTTCCCTGGAGCGTCCGATGTGGACGGTCTGTGGCGGCTGCTGACCGCCGGGGAAGAGGCGATCGTGCCGGTTCCCGCCGACCGGTGGGACCGCACCGCACAGCTCGACCCGGAGAAGTCCGTCCAGGACGTCGGCGGGTTCATCGACGGCGTCGACCTGTTCGACCCGACGTTCTTCGGCATCTCGCCGCGCGAGGCCGAGGACGTCGACCCGCAGCACCGGGTGCTGCTCGAAGAGGTGTGGCGGGCCCTGGAGGACGCCGGGAAGCCGGCCGCCACCCTGCGCGGCACCCGCACCGGCGTCTACGTCGGCTCGTCGTGGCACGACTACGAGCTGCTGCGCAAGGACCGGGGCACCCCGACCACGCAGCACAGCACCGTCGGCACCGCGATGGACATGCTGTCGGCCCGCATCTCCTACCTGCTCAAGCTCACCGGTCCCAGCCTCACCGTGGAGACCGGCTGCTCCTCCTCGATGGTCGCGCTGCACCTGGCCTGCCAGGCGTTGCGGCACGGCGAGGTCGAGGGCGCGTTCGTCGGCGGCGTCAACCTCATCCTGTCCTCCGACGGCTCCGTCGGCCTCACCCACTTCGGCGGGCTGTCGCCCGACGGCCGCTGCAAGGCGTTCGCGTCCTCCGCCAACGGTTTCGTGCGCGGCGAGGGCGTCGTCGCCCTGTACCTCAAGACCCTCGACCGGGCGATCGCCGACGGCGACCACATCCGCGGCGTCATCGTCGCCACCGGGGCCAACAACGACGGCGGCGGCGACGGGCTGGTCGTGCCCAACCCGGCCGGTCAGGAAGATCTGCTGCGGCGCGTGTACGACGAAGCCGGCGTCCCCCTGTCCGACGTGGTGTACATCGAGGCGCACGGCACCGGCACCGGCCGCGGCGATCCGATCGAGGCGACCGCCATCGGCCGGGCTCTCGCCAGCCGCCGGGACCCCGGCGCCGCCCCGCTCGCCCTCGGGTCCGTCAAGACCAACATCGGCCATCTGGAGCCGACCGCGGGCCTCGCCGGCCTCGTCAAGGTCCTGCTCGCCGCCCGGCACGGGACGGTGCCGGCGAGCCTGCACAGCGCCGAGCTCAACCCGGACATCCCGTTCGACGAGCTGCGCCTGACCGTCGCCCGGCAGCCGCTCCCGCTGCCCACCGACCGGCCCGTCTACCTCGGCGTCAACTCCTTCGGCTGGGGCGGCACCAACGCCCACGCCGTCGTCGCCGCGGGCATCGCCGTCCCGGCGCCGGCCGGCGAGCCGGCGGGCGCGCGCGGCATCCCGGCCGTCGTCGCCGTGTCCGGGCACACCGAGGACAGCCTCCGGGAACGCGCCGCCCAGCTGCACGCCGCCGCGGCGGCCGTCACCGGTCCGGCGGGGCTCGCGGCGCTCGCCGGTACCCTCGGCAACCACCGCGACCACTTCACCCACCGGGCCGGCGTGGTCGCCGACAGCGTCGAGGCGCTGCGCGACCGGCTCGCGGTGCTCGCCGAGCCGGCCACCGACGGCGGCGTCGAGCGGCCGGGTGTGCACACCGGACGGCCCCGCGCGCACGGCCGCACCGCGTTCGTCTACCCGGGCCAGGGCGCCCAGTGGGGCGCGATGGGCCAGCAGCTCTATGCGCAGAGCCCCACCTTCGCCGCCGAGATCGACCGGTGCGCCGAGGCGCTGTCGGAGTTCGTCGACTGGGACCTGCGCGCGGTCGTGTCCGGCACGGCCGGCGACGGCTGGCTGGAGCGCCTCGACATGATCCAGCCGACGCTGTGGGGCGTGTCCGTGGCGCTGACCGGGCTGTGGCGGGCCGCCGGCGTCGAACCCGACGTCGTCGTCGGCCACTCGCAGGGGGAGGTGACCGCGGCGACGGTCGCCGGCATCCTGCCGCTGCGCGACGCGGCCCGCATCGTCGCCACCCGCAGCCGCCTGGCGCTGCGGGCCACCGGCAAGGGCCGGATGCTCGCCGTCGACCTGGACCTGGACGGTGCCCGCGCCGCGCTGGCCGGCTTCGAGGACCTGGTCTCCGTGGCGGTCAACAACGGCCCGACGTCGTGCGTGCTGTCCGGCGAGACGGAGGCGGTGCTCACGCTCAAGGAGATCCTTGACGCCGAGGGCACCTTCTGCCGGCTCGTCAACGTCGACTACGCCTCGCACAGCCCGCAGATGGACATCCTCCTGGACGACCTGCGCGCCGAGCTCGACGGCGTCGCGCCGCGGACCGGCACCGTCCAGCTCATGTCCACAGTGGACCTCCGGCCGTGCGGCGGCCCGGAGCTCGGTGCCGACTACTGGGCCCGCAACCTGCGCCAGCCGGTGCTGTTCGCCGACGCGATGACCCAGCTCTTCGACGACGGTGTCACCCACGTCGTGGAGATCAGCCCGCACCCGATCCTGGTGCCGGCCCTGGAGCAGCTCGCCGCGCTGCGCGCGGAGCCGCCGGCGGTGCTGAGCACCATGCGCCGCGACACCGGCGCGCCGGGCGACATCGCCGGGGCGTTCGCCCGCGCCTACGTCGCCGGCCTGACCCCGTTCGCCGGGCCGGCCGGCACGCCCGAGGTGGCGGTGCCGCCGTACCCGTGGCAGCGCAAGCGGTACTGGATCGCCAGCGGCACCAGGACGGCCGGCACCTCGACCGGGTTCGAGCCGGCCCTGGAGCCGGCGACCACCGAGGCCGGCGTCTGGCAGGGCACCCTCGACGTGTCCGCCGCGGCGCTGCCGTGGATCGCCGACCACAAGGTGCACGACGCGGTCGTGCTGCCCGGCGCGGCGATGATGGCGCTCGCGCTGTCCACCGGCCGGGCCCGCACCGGCACCCTGCCGGCGCGGCTCGCCGGGGTCGCGTTCCACCGGGACCTGACTTTGCCCAGCGGCACCGGCGAGCCGGTCCGGGTCGCCGTCGTGCTGCGCGACGACGTCACCGACGGCGGCAGCTTCGCGCTGCTGTCCAGGGCGCCGGGCGCCACGGACTGGACCACCCACGCGACCGCGCGGCTGGCACCGGCCGTGCCGGCCGAACCGCCGAGGTTCCCGGCGCATTTGGGCGAGGCCCGCGACGGCGCCGAGGACTACCCGGTGGAGACCCTGTACGCGGCATGCACCGCCCGCGGGCTCAACTACGGCCCGGCGTTCCAGGGCGTCACCGGCATCACCGTCGTCGGCGACGAGGCCCTCGGCACGGTCCGGCTCCCCGACAGGTGCCGGGCCGGCGCCCGCCCCCACGGGCTGCACCCCGCGCTGTGGGACGCCGCCCTGCAGGTGTCGCTCGCGCTGTACCCGGGCGACGCGGCCGTCGTGCCGACCGGGGTCGCGGCGGTGGCGGTGCTGCGCGACCCGGCCGAGCCGGTGACCGAGGTGTACTCGCACGTCGTGCGCCGCGACGCCACCACCTGCGACCTGGTCCTGTTCGACGCCGGCCGGGAGCCGCTGCTGGCGATGACCGGGTTGACCTTCGCCGTGCTGCCCACCGGCGACCAGGCGGCCAGGACCGCGGAGCGGCTGCACCGGCTGCGGTTCGACCTCGACGCGGGCGCAGGCGCGGCGGCCGACGGGCCGGTCGGCTCGTGGCTGCTGGCCGCGACCGCCGGCGACCCGCGGGCCGAGGCCCTCGCCGCGGCGATGCGGGCCGCGGGCGCCGACGTCGTCGTGTCGACCGGGGCGGCCGTCCCGGCCGGTGCCGCGCCGGACGCGGTCGCGTTCCTGGCCCCGGCCGCCGGCGCGGGTCTCGCCGCGCAACGCGTCGGGCTGCTGGAGCTGACCGAGCTGGTCCGCGCCTGCGTGCGCCGGCCGGTGCCGCCACGGCTGGCGGTCGTCACCACCGGCGCGCAGGACGTCCGCGCCGGTGACCTCGCTGACCCCGGCGCGGCCCTGTACTGGGGCTACACCCGGGTGCTGCGCCGCGAGCACGGCGAGCTGTCGCCGGTCGTCGTGGACGTCGACGCCGACCCGTCGTGGGCGGCGGCGTGTGCCGCCGAACTGCTCGGCGGTGGTGGCGACGGCGGACCTGCGGCGGCCGAGGACCAGGTCGTGCTGCGCGGCGGTGAGCGGTACGTGGGCCGCCTCGTGCGCGGTGCCCCGGAACCCGACACGGACCGCCCCACCCCGGTGTGGCGGACCCCGCCGCAACCGTTCCGGCTGGTCGCCGAGCGGCCCGGCTTCTGGGACGGGCTGGCCTACAAGCCCCTGGCCCGGGTCGCGCCGGGAGCGGGCGAGGTCGAGCTGGAGGTCGACGCGGCGGCGCTCAACTTCATCGACGTGATGAAGGCGATGGGCACCTACCCCGGCATCGAGGGCCGCGCGGCCCAGCTCGGCGGCGAGTGCGCCGGCCGGGTCACCCGCGTCGGACCCGGCGTGACCGGGTTCGCGCCCGGCGACCGGGTCGTCGGCTGCGCGTTCGGCGCGTTCGCGTCGCACGTGACGCTGCCGGCGGCGCACTGCGCGCCGATCCCCGACGGGCTGGCCGCCGCCGACGCGGCCGCGGTGCCGCTGGTGCTTATGACCGCCTGGTACGGCCTCAACGACCTGGCCCGGCTGGAGCCCGGCGAGACCGTCCTGATCCACTCGGCGACCGGCGGGCTCGGCCTGGCCGCGATCGCCGTCGCCCGGCACCTCGGCGCAGAGGTCATCGCGACCGCCGGCACCGAGGAGAAGCGGGCCCGGCTGCACGCCATGGGCATCGCGTCGGTGTTCGACTCCCGCGACCTGAGCTGGGCCGACGAGGTCCGCGCGGTGACCGGCGGGCGGGGCGTGGACGTCGTGCTCAACTCGCTCACCGGCGCCGCCATCCCGCTCGGGCTGGACGTCCTCGCCGAGGACGGCCGGTTCGTCGAGGTCGGCAAGAAGGACATCTACGCCGGCCGGACGATCAGCCTCGACGCGTTCCGCAAGGGGGTCAGCCTCGCCTCGGTCGACCTCGCGGGGCTCATGGAGCGCCGCCCGGCCCGGTTCGCGAAGCTGCTCGCGGACGTGTGGGCGCACGTCAGCACCGGCGAGGGCTGGACGCTGCCGGTGCTGCGGTACCCGTTCGCCGACGCCGCCGAGGCGCTGCGCACCATGGGCCGCGGCACCCACGTCGGCAAGTTCGTCCTCGTCGACCCGGCCTCGGTGCGCTCCGTCGCACCGGACCCGCTGCCCGGTGGGCGGCTGCGCGCCGACGGCACCTACGTGATCAGCGGTGGCCTCGGCGCCCTGGGACTCAGCCTGGCGGAGGACTTCGCGGCCCGCGGCGCGGGTGCGCTGGCCCTGCTGGGCCGGCGCGAGCCGGGCCCGGACGCGGCGGCCCGCATCGACGCGCTCCGCGCGGGCGGCACGCGGGTCACCACGGTCGCCGTCGACGTCGCTGACGAGGCGGCCACGGTGACCGCGCTGGACAAGCTCCGGCGTGAGCTGCCGGCGATCCGCGGTGTCGTGCACGCCGCCGGCCTGCTCGACGACGCCACCGTCCTCAACCTGGAGCCGGCGCAGGTGGAGCGGGTACTGCGGCCCAAGATCGACGGCGCCCGCCACCTGGACGCCGCGACCCGCGACGACCCGCTGGACCTGTTCGTGCTGTTCTCCTCGGGCGCCGCACTGGTCGGCAACGCAGGGCAGGCCGCCTACGCGGCCGGCAACGCCTACCTCGACGCGCTGGCGGCCCGCCGCCGCGCCGAGGGACGCCCGGCGCTGTCCGTGCAGTGGGGTCCGTTCGAGGCGATCGGCCTGGCCGCCGCCGACGACAACCGGGGCGCGCGGCTGGCCGAGCGGGGCATGACCGGGTTCACCGTCGCCGAGGCCTGGCCGGCCCTGGCCGAGCTGCTCGCCGACCCGACCGGTGGGGTGCCGGTCATCGGGTACCTGCCGATGAACCTGCGGCAGTGGTTCGACGCCTACCCCGACACGGCGGCCCAGCCGAGCTGGCGGGTGCTGCGCGACGAGGCCCGATCCGGCGGCACCGCGGGCGGCTCCGGCAGCGCCGCGCTGCTCGCCCAGCTGCGAGCAGGCACCGAGGCCGAACGCCTGCTGCTGGTGGAGAGCCGGGTCAAGGAGCTCGCCGGCCGGGTGCTGCGCCTCGACCCGACCGACATCGACCGTGACGCGCCGTTCAAGTCCCTCGGCCTCGACTCGCTGATGGGCCTGGAGCTGCGCAACCGGCTGGAAGGGGCGTTCGGCCTCCGGCTGTCGCCGACCCTGCTGTGGAGCTACGGCACCTCGCAGGCGCTGGCCGGGGTCCTCTGCGAACGGCTCTTCGCCGAGCCGACCGCCTGACCGGCCCCGGCCGGCCACCCGGCTGAGCAACCGGCTGGTCAACCGGCTGGGCAACCGGCCGGCCGCACGGCGGCGCCTGGGCGCGCCGCCGTGCGGGTGCCACTTCCCGAACGACACTCCAGTGAGGACGGACATGGACCAGCGTGGAACCGACCAGGCCGCACCGACCCCGTTGTCGCGCGCCCTGGACACCATCAAGAAGCTGCGGGCGCAGCTCGACGGGCAGGGTGGCGCCCAGCCGGTCGCCGTCATCGGCGCGGGTCTGCGGCTGCCGGGCGGCATCGAGACGCTGGACGGCTACTGGGCGGCGCTGACCGCCGGCCGGGACCTGGTCCACGCCCGCCCGCCGGGCCGCAAGTGGCCGTTCGCCGCCGGATGGGACGCGCTGCCCAACCGGGGCGGCTGGCTGGAGGAGGTGCTCGGCTTCGACGCCGAGTTCTTCGGCATCAGCCCGCGCGAGGCGCGCGCCCTGGACCCGCAGCAGCGGCTGCTGCTGGAGGTGTCGTGGGAGGCCCTCGAACACGCCGGCCTGCCGCCGCTCGCGCTCAGCGACGTGCGCACCGGCTTCTACCTCGGCATCACCAACGCCGACTACCGCGACTGGGAGCCGGCCGGCTCCGACGTGTACTGGGCCACCGGCAACGGCAACTGCTTCGCCGCCGGCCGGGTCGCCTACACCCTCGGGCTCACCGGCCCGGCCGTCGCCGTCGACACCGCGTGCTCGTCGTCGCTCGTCGCCGTCCATCAGGCGGTGCAGGCGCTGCGGCGGGGGGAGTGCGAGGTGGCCCTGGCCGGCGGCGTGAACCTGCTGCTGTCGCCGCGCTCCACCCGCTACGGCAAGGAGATGGGCTCGCTGGCCCCGGACGGGCTGTGCAAGACGTTCGACGCCCGGGCCAACGGCTTCACCCGCGGCGAGGGCTCCGGCATCGCCGTGCTCAAGCGCCTCGCCGACGCGGTCCGCGACGGTGACCGCATCCTCGGCGTCATCCACGGCTCCGCGGTCAACCAGGACGGCCGGTCCACCGGCTTCACCGCACCGAACGTCCTGGCGCAGGTCTCGCTCATCGAGGCCGCCCTGGCCGACGCCCGGCTCACCCCCGCCGACATCGGCATGGTCGAGGCGCACGGGACCGGCACCGCGCTCGGCGACCCGATCGAGATGGACGCCCTCGCCACCGCCCTCGGCCGGCGCAACGGCGGCGCCCCGCTGCACACCGGCGCGGTGAAGACCAACCTCGGCCACCTCGAGGCCGCCGCGGGCATCGCCGGGCTGCTCAAGGCGCTGCTGTGCCTGCGGCACCGGCAGATCCCGCCGTTGGTCCACTTCGACACCCTGAACCCGCGCATCGACCTGTCCGGCACCGGCATCGCCGTGCCGGCCGAGCTGACCGGCTGGTCGCCGGCCGCGGGCCGGTTCGCCGGGGTCAGCGCGTTCGGCATGAGCGGCACCAACGCCCACGTCGTGCTCGGCCCAGCCCCCGACGCGGCGCCGGCCCCGGCGACCCCGGTGACCGGCTTCGAGATCTCGGCCCGCGACGAGGCCGCGCTGCGCCGCCTCGCCGGCCGGTTCGCCGCGGCCGCCGACGCCCTGGACCCCGCGGACTACCCGGCGTTCGCGTACACCGCGACGCACGGCCGCACCGGCCACCCGGTCCGCGCCACGATCCGCGCCGCCGGCCCGGCCGAGGCCGCCGGCGCGCTGCGCGCCATCGCCGGGGGCACGGCGGGGGACACCCAGCCGCCGGCCGGGGCCACGCCCGACAGCCTGCCCCGCCGGGTGGCGGACCTTCCGCCGTACCCCTGGCGGCGGTCGCGGCACGCGCCCGAGGAACTGGACGCGCCGATCCCCGCGTACGAGCTGGACTGGCAGCGACTCGACCCGGCACCCGCCGCGGCCGCGACGCCGCTGGTCGTCGCCGGGGACGACGCGACGGTCCTGGCACCGCTCGCCGAAGCGGCCCGCGCCGCCGGCCGCGACGTGACCGTCCTCGGCCCGGTGCCCGGCAACGCCGGCCCCGTGCCCGGCGACGACGCGGAGTGGGCCGCGTTCTGGGTCGGCCGCCCGGTCCCCGCCGTCCTGGCGCTCGCCTTCACCGCGCCCGCCCTGCCCGCCACCGGGCCGGACACCCTGGCGGGCACCCTGGCGGCGGACGGCGCGCGGCTGTGCGCGGCCGTCACCACCGCCGTGCGGTCGCTGCCCGCCGGTGCCATCGCCTACGCCGTGACCACCGGCACCCGCGCCGCCGTCCCCGGGGACGTCTGCGTGCCCAGCGCGCACGGGCTCGTCAACGGTCTCGGCGCGGTCCTCGGCCTGGAGTTCCCGGCCGGCTGGGGTGGCCTGATCGACCTGCCCGCCGGGCCGTCCGCGGGCCCGTCGCCGGCCGGTGCCGCGGCGCTGGCCGGGCTGCTCGGCGCGACCGGCGCCGAGGACGTGCTGGCCGTGCGCGGCGGCGCCGTGCACACCGCGCGGCTGCGGGCGGCGGCCGTCACCGCGGGCGCCGGTGGGCTGCCGGTCGACGGCGACGGCACGTACCTGATCACCGGCGCCCTCGGCGGTGTCGGCCGGGCGGTGGTGAGCGACCTCGTCGCCCGCGGCGCCCGGCACCTGCTGCTGATCGGCCGGACCGCGGCCGAGGACCTGCGCCCCGCCGCCCGCGACGCGCTCGCCGCCTGGCGGTCCGCCGGGGCGGGCGTGACCTACCGGGCCGCCGACGTGGCCGACCCCGCCGCCCTGGCCGCCGCCGCCGTGCCGCCTCCGGGCGCGCCGCCGGTCCGCGGCATCGTGCACGCCGCCGGGACGCTGCGGGAGACCCCGCTCAGCGCCGCGACGGAGGCCGACTTCGCCGAGGCGCTGGGCGCCAAGTACGCCGCCGCCTGGCAGCTGCGGCTGCTGGCCGCCGAGCACCCGGTCGAGTTCGTCGTCCAGCTCTCCTCGGTGACCGCGCTGTGGGGGACCGCCGGCTACGGCGCCTACGCGGCGGCGAACGGCGGTCTGGACCTGCTCGCCGCCGTCCCGGGCGGCCCGGTGACCCGCACGGTCGCCTACGGCCCGTGGGACGTCGACGGCATGGTCGACGCGGCGTCGCTGAGCGGCCTGGCCCGCGCCGGCGTGGGTGCGGTGACCGCCCCGGTCGGCTGCGCGGCGCTCGGTGCCGGGCTGTCGACCGGCGGCGGCCACCTCGTCGTCTGCCCCGTCGACTGGGACCGCTTCACCGAGGTCACCGCCGCCCGCCGCCGCCGTGCGCTCTTCCCCGGCAGCACCACCACGCCACCCTCCGTGGGCACCGCGCCCAGCGTGCCGGGCACCGCGCCCGGGACCGGCCACACCGCCGCGGCTGGTGCGCTGGCCACCGCGCCTGGCGCCGGCCCCACCACCGCGGCCGACGCCACCAGCGGTGCGGCCCCGGCCCCGGTGTCAGCCACGGCCCGGGCCGACCTGCTGGCGCTGCCCGAGGTGGCGCGACGGGACGCGGTGGCCGGCATCGTCACCGCCGCCGTCGCCGCCGTCCTTGGCCACGCCGACGGCCGGGTCCCCTCCGACGTCGGGTTCTTCGACCTCGGCCTGGACTCGATGATGGCCGTCGACCTCACCAAGGCCCTCGCCGCCGAGCTCGGCGTCCCGGCCACCATCTCCGACGTCTTCGACCACCCGACCGCGGGCGCCCTCGCCGACCTGCTGACCGGCCGCCTGTCCGGGCTGCCCGAACCGGCCCCCGTGCCGGCCCCCGAGCTGGTCGCGGCCGAACCTGCCGGGCCGGCGGTGGCGACCACCGCGCCGGAGCCGGTCGCCGCAGAGCCGTTCGGTGCGGACCCGTTCGGTGCCGAACCGATTGCGGTCGTCGGCATGGCTGGCCGGTTCCCGGGCGCCGACTCGGTCGAGGAGTTCTGGGCGCTGCTGCGCGACGGCCGCGACGCCGTCGGTGACGTCCCCGCGTCGCGCTGGGACAGCGCCGCGCTGCGCGCCGACGACCCGCTGCGGGCCGGCACCATCACCACCGACCAGGGCGGCTTCCTCACCGACGTGGACCGCTTCGACGCCGGCTTCTTCGGCATCCCGGCCCGCGAGGCGGAGAACCTCGACCCGCAGCACCGGCTGCTGCTGGAGTCGGCGTGGCACGCCCTGGAGTCCGCCGGGACCGACCCGAGCGGCCTGGCCGGCTCCCGCACCGGTGTCTTCGTCGGCATCTCCAACTCCGACTACGGCAGGCTGCTGGAGCGCGGCGGCCTCGAAGGGCTCGACGCGTACTTCGGCACCGGCACCGCGCTCAACGCCGCAGCCGGGCGCATCGCGTTCACCCTCGGGCTGCGCGGCCCGGCACTCGCCGTCGACACCGCCTGCTCCTCGTCGCTGGTCGCCGTGCACCTGGCGATCCGCTCGCTGCGGCAGGGCGAGAGCGACCGGGCGATCGCCGGCGGCGTCAACGTCATCGCGGCGCCGACCGCGTCGGTCGCGGTGAGCCGCGCGCACATGCTGTCGCCGGAGGGGCGGTGCAAGACGTTCTCGGCGGCCGCGGACGGTTTCGTGCGTTCCGAAGGTGTGGGTGTACTGGTGCTGCGCCGCCTCGCCGACGCCCGCCGCGACGGTGACCCGATCCTCGCGGTCCTGCACGGCAGCGCGGTGAACTCCGACGGCGCCTCGTCCGGTCTCACCGTCCCCAGCGGGCGGGCACAGGAGGACGTCATCGCCGCCGCCCTCGCCGACGCGCGGGTCGCACCCGCCGACATCGACCTGCTCGAAGCGCACGGCACCGGCACCTCGCTCGGCGACCCGATCGAGCTGGCCGCCGCGTGGTCCGTGCTGCGCCGGGGCCGCGCGCCCGGCCGCCCGCTGCACCTCGGCTCGGTCAAGAGCGTCGTCGGGCACTGTGAGTCGGCGGCCGGCGTGGTCGCGCTCATCAAGACCGTCCTGGCGCTGCGGCACGGCCAGCTGCCGCCCAACCTGCACTGCGCCGAACTCAACCCGCACGTGCCATGGCAGGACATGAACGTCCGGGTCGTCGACACCCTCCAGCCGTGGCGGCGCGGGGACGGGCCGCGCCTGGCCGGCGTGTCGGGCTTCGGCTTCAGTGGCACCAACGCGCACGTCATCGTCGGCGAGGCACCCGCTGCGGCGGACCGGCCCGCCGCGGCCACCGGCGCCGTGCTGCTGCCCCTGTCCGCCGCCGACGAGGACGGCCTCGCCCGGGTCACCGCGGCGTGGACGCGCCGGATCGGCGACGCCACCGACGAGGAGATCGCTGCCTTGGCGGCCACCGCCGGCGCCGGCCGGGCCCACCTGCCGGTCCGCCGCGCGGCCGTCGGCGCCAGCCGCGAGCAACTGCTCGCCGCGCTCGGCCGCGCCCCGGCGGCCCACTCGCCCCGGCCGCCCCGCGTCGCGTTCCTGTTCTCCGGCCAGAGCAGCCAGTACTTCGGGATGGGCGCCGAGCTGTACCGCACCGAGCCGGTCTTCCGCGACGTCATCGACGCCTGCGCCGCGCACTTCGGCGACGCGCTCGGCGAGCCGCTGACCGACCTGATGTTCGCCGGCCGTGACCGGGAACTGATCAACCAGACCCGGATCACCCAGCCGGCGCTGGTCGCCCTGGAGCTGGCGCTCGCCGCGCTGTGGCGGTCGTGGGGCGTCGAGCCGGTCGCGGTGCTCGGCCACAGCGTCGGCGAGATCGCCGCCGCCGTGCACGCCGGGGTGCTGACCCTGCCCGCCGGTCTCGACCTCATCACGCACCGGGCCCGGCTGATGCAGGGCACCGAGGCCGGGGCGATGCTCGCCGTCGTCGCCGCGCCCGACGTGGTCGCGGCGCGCATCGACGGTGCCGGGCTGGACATCGCCGCGGTCAACGGGCCGCAGGCGACCGTCGTCGCCGGTGCGCCGGACGCGGTCGAGGCGTTCGCCAAGGAGCTCACCGCCGACGGCATCCAGAGCCGGCCGCTGGTCGTGTCGCACGCGTTCCACTCGCGGCTGATGGAGCCGATCCTGCCGCAGCTGCGGGCCGCGATCGACGGGCTGGAGCACGCCCGGCCCCGCATCCCGATCGTCGCCAACGTCACCGGGCGGCTCGCCACGCCCGGCCAGTACGACGCCGGGTACTGGTGCGAGCACGTGCGCCGCCCGGTCCGCTTCGCCGAAGGCGTCGAGCAGCTGCGCGAGCTGGACATCGACCTGTACCTGGAGATCGGCCCCGGCCGGACCCTGGGGAACCTGGCCACCGCGGCCGGGGTCGCGACCGCGGAGACGGCGCTGGCGTCGCTGCGCCGCGGCGCGCCGGACCGCACCGCGATGCTCGGCGCCGCCCGCAGCCTGTACGAGCGCGGTCAGCGCCTCGACTGGGCGGCCGTGCAGGGCACCGGGCGACGCGCCGACGCGCCCCGGTACCCGTTCGCGGACACCCGGTACTGGGTCCCGGCCGGTGCCGGTACGCCGGCCACCGCCGCGACTCTGCCGAGCACCCCGCACTGGGGCCGGGAGCTGCGATCCCCCGGGCTCGGCAGCGGGCGGGTGTTCAGCTTCGAGCGCAGCCCGCAGTTCCCGCCGTACCTCGGCGACCACCGCCTCTACGGCACCGTGGTCACGCCGGCCGCGTCGCACCTGGCGACGCTGCTCAGCGCGCTCGCGCCCGGCGGGCAGCCGATCACCGTCGAGGACTTCGTCTGCCCGCGCGCCCTGGTCATCAAGGACGACGAGCGCTACGAGGTACAGCTGCTGGTGTCCGAAGTGGATGGTCAGCAGCCGAGGCTCAGCGTGCAGAGCATGTTCGACCCGGTGAACGGGCGCTGGCAGGAGCACATGTCAGGCCGCCTCGGCGCGCCCGCGGCCGCGGTGCCCGGTGCGGCGCCGGACCCGGCCGCGTTCATCGCCACCGCCGAGCGGCACATCACCGGCGAGCAGTTCTACCAGCAGGCGCGGGAGCTCGGCTACACGCTCGGCCCGGCGTTCCGCTGGGTCGGTGAGGCGTGGCTGCGCGGCAACGACACGCTGGTGCGCTACCGCCGCCCGCAGCTGCCGGACGACCCGGCGGACTACGAGCTGTACCCCGGCCTGATCGACTCGTGCTTCCAGAGCATCGCCGGGTTCCTCGGCGAGGGCCCCGACGGCGAGTCGCCGGAGCTGGCGATCCCGTTCGCGGCCCGCCGGCTGGCGTTCACCGGCCGTCCCGACGCCGACGACGAGCTGTGGGGGCACGTCACCGTGACCCAGGCGGCGCCGCTGTCGCAGGGGCGCTGGCGGGTGGAGAGCGCGGACATCCGGCTGTTCACCGGCGCGGGCAGGACCCTGTTCACCGCGGACGACTTCCGGGTCCGGGCGGCGTCGCGCACCGTGCTGCAGCAGAGCCTGAAGGGCGGCCCGTCCGGCGGCTACCGCCTGGACCACGTCCCGGTCGCCGTCACGGCGGCCGGGGCGAGCATCACGGTCGTCGGCGGCGGTCCGGCGCTGCACGCCGCCGTCGCGGCGCTGCCGGCGGGCGACGCCGAGCTCGTCGCCGACGCGCGGTTCCTCGACCCGGCGACCACCTCTACCACCACCGCCACCGCGCAGGACGCCCGGCGGGCGGTGTGGGACCTCGCGACCTCGCTGCGCGCGGCGTCGCCCGACGTGCCCTACGCGGTCCTGGCCGCGGGCGGCGCGCAGGCGGCCCCGCTGCGGCAGGCGCTGTGGGGGATGCTCGCGGCCCTGGAGGCCGAGCAGCCCCGCCGGCGCCTGCTGCGGGTCACCGTCGAGGACGGCGCGGACCCGGCGCTGCTCGCCGGGGTCCTCGCCCAGGCGGCGGCGGCCGGGGTACCCGAGCCGTGCCTGACCGTCGGCGCCGGCGGTGCGCAGCCTGTCACCGCGGCGAGGCTGGTCCCGGTCACGTCCGGCCCGGCGATCGCGGCCTGGCCGCGCAACGTCCTGATCACCGGCGGGCTCGGTGCGCTCGGCCTGAGCAGCGCCCGGCTGCTCGCGCAGCAGGGCACGGCCGCGGTCACCCTGCTCGGGCGATCCGCGCCGGACCCGGCAGCGCAGGAGGTGATCGACGACCTCGTCGCCGCCGGGGTCACCGTCGGCGTGGTCCGCGGCGACGTGACCGACCCGGCCGACTGCGCCCGCGCGGTCGCCGCGGCCACCGCGACCGGCCCGCTGCACGGCGTGCTGCACCTCGCCGGGGCGCTGGACGACCGGCCGTTCGACGAGCTCGACGAGGCGTCGCTGGCCAAGGTGTTCGCGGCCAAGGCGGTCGGGGCCGAGCACCTGGCGGCGGCGACCGGCGGGCAGCCGTTGACCGCGTTCGTGCTGTTCTCCTCCGCGTCGAGCCTGCTCGGCTCGGCCGGGCAGACCAACTACGGCGCCGCGAACGGCTTCCTGGACGGCCTCGCCGAGGCGTTGCGGGCCGGCGGGGTGCCGGCCACCTCGGTCAACTGGGGCCCGTGGACCCCGGCCGCGAAGGGCGGCATGGCGGCCGCCGACGCGGTCCGCCGCGCCGGTGAGCGGCTCGGCGTGCGCCCCCTGGACGACGAGGGCGCGGCGCCGCTGCTGGCGCTCGCCGTGGCGGGCGAGCTGCCCCGGCTGCTCGCGGTCGACCTCGACGTCGCGCGCTACGCCGAGCAGGTCGCCGGGCACCCGCGGGCGGCACTCGTCGCGGCCCTCACCGACCGGCCGGCCGGCACCGCCGCACCGGACGGGCGGGCCGCCCAGGCGAAGGGCTGGCTGCGCCGGGCCGTCGACGACGTCGCCCCGGAAGCCCGGGAGGCCGCGCTGCGCCGCGCGGTCCGGGAAATGCTCGGTGTCATCGTCGGCGACGACGGCGCCGTCGACGAGAGCCTCAGCTTCGCCGAGATCGGCCTGGACTCGATCATGGTCATCGACCTGAGGTCCCGGCTGGAGCACGCGATGGGGGCGGACCTGCCGGCCACGATGGGCATCGACTACCCGACGGTGCCGGCGATCACCCGCTTCGTGCACGACCTGGCGTACCCAGCGCCCGCTGACGGGCCCGCCGCGGAGACCGCCGTGGGGCCGGCCGCCGAGACCTACCCGGTCGCCGCCGCCGGCGCGGACACCGATCTGTCCGAGCTCTCCCTCGACCAGCTCATCCTTGCCGTCCAACAGGACCTGACCAGCCAGAAGAAGGGATGACCGTGGAACTGGAACAGCTGCGTCACCTGATGGAGGAGCAGCTCCGCCTGTCCCGCACGTTGAAGGCCCGCGTCGCCGAGCTGGAGGACGCGCGCCGCGCGCCACTCGCGGTCGTCGGGCTCGGGCTGCGGCTGCCCGGCGGGCTCAGCACGCCGGAGGCGTATTGGGACTTCCTCAACAGCGACCACACGGCGGTCGGCCCGATCCCGGCCGACCGGCCCGGGCTGCGCGCCGTGCACGACCCGGCCGGCGGCCCCGGGAAGTCCTATGTGGACCGTGCCGGGTTCCTCAGCGGGATCGCCGAATTCGACGCGGGGTTCTTCGGCATCTCCAACCGGGAGGCCGAGACCCTCGACCCCCAGCAGCGGCTGCTGCTGGAGACCGCGTGGGAGGCGATGGAACGCGCCGGCATCGCGGTACGGCGCACCGACCGGCTCGACACCGGCGTGTTCGTCGGCATCATGGGCGCGGAGTACTCCCAGCGCCTCGCCCCGGCCGCGGACAAGTCCGGCATCGACCCCTACTTCGGCACGAGCGGCGGGCTGTGCTTCGCCGCCGGCCGGATCAGCTATGCGCTCGGCCTGGCCGGCCCGGCGCTGAGCGTCGACACCGCCTGCTCCTCCTCGCTCGTCGCGCTGCACCTCGCGGCGCAGGCGCTGCGGCGCGACGAGTGCCGGTACGCGATCGTCGGCGGCGCGAACCTGGTGCTGTCCGCCGACCTCATGGTGTCGCTGTGCCAGAGCCGCGCCCTGGCCCCGGACGGGCACACGAAGGCGTTCCGCGCCGACGCCGACGGCTACGGCCGCGGTGAGGGCGCCGGGGTGCTGGTGCTGATGACCCTGGAACGGGCGCTGCGCGAGGAGCGCACCGTCCTGGCCGTGCTGCGCGGCACCGCCGTCAACTCCGACGGTGCCTCCTCGGGGCTGACCGTCCCCAGCGGACCGGCGCAGCAGCAGGTGATCCGGGCCGCGCTGCAGGAGGCCGGGGTACGGCCCGAGGAGGTCGGCTACGTCGAGGCCCACGGCACCGGCACCCGCCTCGGCGATCCCCTCGAGGCGGGCGCGCTGCAGGCGGTGTTCGGCCCGGCCGCCGGCGCCCGCGGCGTGCCGCTGGCGATCGGCAGCGTCAAGTCCCGCATCGGCCACCTCGAGGCGGCGTCCGGCATCGCGTCGCTGATCAAGCTGGTGCTGATGGTGCGCGCCGGGCGGATCCCCGCCGCGCGCAGCGCCGCCGACGGGCCGCTCAACCCGCTGATCCCGTGGACCGAGAACCATCTCACGGTCCCCGACCGCGGTGCGCCGTGGCCGGCGGCGCTGCCGCACCGGGTCGCCGGGGTCAGCGCGTTCGGGCTCAGCGGCACCAACGCGCACGCCGTGCTGGAGGCGTTCGACCCGCAGCGGGTACCGGCGCTGCTGCCGCACCGGGCCGCACCGGCGACCCCGGCGAAGGCCGCGGTGCCGGCGCCGTACCTGGTGACCCTGTCGGCGAAGGATCCGTCCTCGCTGCGGCAGCTCGCCGTCACCGTGGCGCCCCGGCTCGCCGGCCTCGGCCCCGCCGACCTGTCCGCGGCCTGTCACACGCTGCGCACCGGGCGGGTCGCTTTCCCGTACCGGCTGGCGGTCGTCGGCGACACCGGCGCGGAGCTCGCGCAGCGGTTCGGCGCCGCCCCGATCAGCGACACGTCGGCGGCGTTCGCCCAGCTGCGGCTGCACTGCGGCCCGGACGCGCCGAACGTCGCCGCCGCCGCCGACCGGCTCGCCGCCGCGTTCCCGCTGCTGGGGGCGGGGGACCAGCGCACGGACTCGGCCCCGGACCGGCTGGCGCGGATGCTGACCCTGCTCGGCGTGCTGGTCCGCACCGGCGACGCGCCGGGCCTGCCGGCGGGCGTGGTGCGGCTGTCCTGGGACGACCAGATGCACCCGCTGGTGAACGGGGACCCGGAGCAGGCGCCGCGGTTGCTGCTGGCCGCGCTCGGCGCGCTGTTCCAGGCCGGCGGCGAGGTGCGCTTCGACGCGCTGCGCCGCCCCGGCGACCGGATCATCGACGACCTGCCGGTCTACCCGTTCCAGCGGCGCCGGTTCTGGGTCGACGAGCCCGACCCGACGCCGGTCGCCGCGGCGGCCGGCCCGATCGCCCGGGTCGCCACGAGCGGCGGGCTGTCCCACGACGAGGTCACCGAGTCGCTGATGGCGGAGCTGCGGGAGGTCCTGCACGCCGAGGACGAGCTCGACCCGCGGCAGTCCTTCCTGGAGATCGGCGGCGACTCGTTCACCGCCATGCTCTTCGTCAAGGGCGTCGAGCAGCGGTTCAACACGACGGTGCCGCTGGAGCTCATGGACATGGACGCGCCCCTCGCGTCGCTGCTGGGCTGCCTCGCCACGGACATCGTCGGTGCGGCCCGGCTGGTCGCCCGGTGACGGCGTTCATCCGCCCGCGGCCCCTGACAGCGCCGGCGGTGCGGCTCATCGGGTTCCACCACGCGGGCGGTTCGGCCGCCGCGTACTTCCCGATGAGCCGCCACCTGCCGGCCGACTGGGACGTCGCGCTGCTGGACCTGCCGGGCCGCGGCAAGCGCGCCGCCGAGGTGCCGCTCAGCGGCATGGCGGCGGTCGTCGGCCGCGCCCTGGAGGACATTCAGCCGCTGCGGGACGCGCCGGTGGCGCTCTTCGGCCACAGCATGGGCGCGATCGTGGCGTGGGAGGTGGCCCGGGCGTGGACCGCGGCGGGCGCCCCGCCGCTGTGGATGGGGCTGTCCGGGCGCCTGCCGCCCGGCTGGCCGAACGGGCGCCGGGGCCTGCACCACCTCGGCGACGCGGCGCTGCTGGCCGCCCTCGCCGACCTCGGCGGGGTGCCGGACTGGCTGGCGGACAACCCGGCGTTCCGGGACCGCTTCCTGCGCCTGGTGCGCGCCGATCTGGCCGCGGTCGAGTCCTACCACCCGACCGGCTTCCAGGCGCCGCTGGACTGCCCGCTGACCGTCTACGGCGGCACCCACGACCGGTGGGCGGCGCCGGCGGCGATGGCGGCCTGGTCGGGGCGCACGACCGGCCCGTTCGCGCACCACACGTTCCCCGGCGGGCACTTCTACTTCACCGGCAGTGCCCTGCCCGGTTTCGTGGCGTGCCTGACCCGGGACGTCACACAGATCATGGCGATGGCGGCCTGAGCCGATATCGTCTCCGGTAGATGCCGGTCGACCCCTTGGAGAAGGTTGATGCTCGCTGGACTGCAGATGGTGAACCTTGCGGTGCGGTTCCTGGCCGAGCTGGCGGTGCTCGCCGCCGTCGGCTACTGGGGCTTCACGCTCAACGCCGGCGGGCTGGTCAAGGTCGCCGCCGGCGTCGGCGGCCCGCTGCTGCTCGTGGTGATCTGGGCGCTGTGGGGCGCACCGAAAGCGGCGATGAAACTCGACGGTGCGGCGCACCTCGTCCTTGACGTGGCGTGGTTCGGCTCCGGTGTCCTGGCGCTGTGGGCCGCGGGCCGTCTCACGTGGGCGCTGGTGCTGGGCATCGTGTACGTGGTCAACCTGGTCCTGATCCTCGTCTGGAAACAGGGCTGACCTTCCACCGGCGCGGACACGGACAGGGGCGCGGCTCGCATCGTGGCGGGCCGCGCCCCTGTGTCCGTGGTGTCCGTCAGGCCCTGCGGGCCGCTTCGGCGCAGCGGAACGCCGCGTAGTGCCGCCGCCTGCGCCCGTCGGGCGGGCACCGGTGCGGCCCGCGACGGTGCTCGCCGCGCTTGGCCGCCCGCCGCCGCGCCGGGACCGGGTCCGTGGCCGGGTAGATGCCGGGCAGCGGCATCGGTGACACGAACGCGCCGTACGCGACGAGACCCTCGGTGACGAGCCCGAACAGCTGCCGGGCTCCCCGCCACACCACTTTCACCAGCGCCATGCCGCGAGGCTGCCCGGGCCGGGTTAAGCGCCGCTAAAGGTGTTCATCGTCCATGCCGCCATCAACCCGTGGCGTCCGCGGCGGCCGGCTCGGCTGCTCGACGTCGATCGATGTCCTTCTTCCGGGGGAATGTTGTTTGGCGCGGCGTGTAGGAGGGTATGGACGGCGCCCGCCGCGGCGCTCCGCCCACTCGCCCAGTGGAGGGACCGTTGGAAGATCTTGCCGTCTCCATCGAGGCGCTCCTGGTCCGTGATGCGCAACTGGTACGAGCCACCGGCCGCCTCACCGCAGGCAACCGGCACCGTCTGCGCAGGGCGGTCCTCAAGTGCCTGGCCGAGTGCCCGGTCGCGGTCATTGTCGACGTGGCCGGCCTGGAGCTGGACGAGCCGCAGGCGGTGACGGTGTTCGTGGCGCTGCACCGGGCGGCCGCGGCCGCGAACGTCCAGCTGCTGCTGCAGGGCAGCCACGGGCTGCTCGCCGAGCGGGTCAGGGTGCTGGACCCGGCACTGCGGCAGTTCCGCAACCTCGCCGAGGCCGTCGTCGCGATCGGGGCACCGCCCCCCGACGGCCGCTGGCTGCACCGGCGGTTCGCGCCGGGGCCGGAGATGCTGAGCCTGGCCGGGTGCCTCGTCGCCGATGCGTGCTCGGTGTGGCAGGTGCCGGCACTCATCCATCCGGCGCGGTCCGTCCTGTACGACCTGATGCGGCTCGGCCAGGGCTGCCCGGCGGCACACGTGCACGTCGTGGTCGCGCTGCGCCGCACCGGGCTGCTGGTGAGCGTGCGCAGCCAGCTCGTCGCCGGGCACTGGCCCGGCTGCTCGCAGCACCGGCCACGGCGCTGGTCCACGGCCGTCATCCACCACTCGAGGCCCCCCGACGGGCACGCCCGCTGGGCGCTGCTGCCGGTCGAGCCGGGCTGAGCTCAGGGCAGGCTGAGCACGATCCGGTCGACGGACGGTGCGTGGCCGTCGGGGTTGGACACGGTGATGGTGTTGTCGCCCTTGCGGAGCTGGACCTTGAGCGTCGAGCCGGTGCAGCAGGTGGAGCTGCCGGTGGGCGTGGCCGGCTGCGGGTCCTGGCCGGCGACGGTCACCACGGCGGTCCTGGTCCGTTCGTTGTCGATGTTCACGTGGAACAGCCGCAGCGTGTACGTGCCCGCGACCGGCACGCTGATGTGCTGGAAGCGCAGGAACCCGTCGCCGGCGCGGCTGCTCCAGTCGCCGATGTTGCGCACGATCGAGCCGCCGGAGGCGCCCGGGTACCGGTCGACCCACGCCGATCCGCCGAGGGCGTTGCCGGGCGCCTCGGCCTCGAAGGTGACCGGCCCGAACGCCGCCGCCGTCGACGAGCGCGGCGGGCCGCTCGTGGTTCGTGAGGCCGCGGGCGACGGTGAGGCGGCCGGCGAGACGGAGGCCGGCGACGCGGAGGCCGGTGTCTCGTCGGCCGGCACCGGGCCGGGCATGGACACGCCGGTCCACGAAGGCGCGCCGGCCGGGGCAGCGGCCCGCCGCCCGGGGCAGCGGCCCGCCGCCCGGGGTCGTCGTCGCCGAAGAGCGCCGCCACGAGCGCGATGGACAGCAGCGACAGCACCGTGGCGACCCCGGCGACGATCAGCCGCGCCCGCCAGGGCCCGAGCACGCCGCGCAGCTGGGACGGCTCGCCGGCGGCGTGCCACCCGTCCCGGTCCGTGGCCGGGGGCCAGTCGGCCCCGGCGTCCGGCGAGGCAGGCGCCGCGCCCGCCGGAGCAGGCGCCGGGTCCACCGGCGGCGTCGCTGCGGCCGCGGCAGCGGCGGGGTCCGGAGGGCCGGGCGGTGGCCGTACCCCCGCAGCATCCACCGGATCGGAGGACGGCGCGGCGCCGGCCAGCCACGGTGGCACCCGCAGCGGTTCGGCGTCTCCGTCGGCAGCCGTCATGGACCACGAAGATAACGACCCGGGTGCGAGTTGGCCAGACGTCAGGTGGCTCGAACCGTCCCCGCCAGGTCCGTGATCTCTGTCAGACGTGCAGGCTGACCGTGATGATCCCGGCGGCGACGCCGATCGCCAGCGTGTTCGACACCTGCGTGCAGGCGAGCACCTTGTGGTACACGGGGATGGAGATCACGGTCGCCTCCATGAGCGGGTCCCACAGCCGCACGGTCCGGTCGGAGCTGCCGCTGGCCAGGAACGGGTAGCCGTCCACCGGCACCGGCAGCACCACGTTCACCGCGTCGGTGTGACCGGTGAGCACCGCTTCCTGGCGACCGGTGTACGGGTCCCACAGCCGCACGGTCCGGTCGGCGCTGCCGCTGGCGAGCAGCACCCGCCCGTCGACGGTGACCGGCATGACCGTCTTCACCGCCCCGGTGTGCCCGGCGCAGGTCTGCAGGAGCTCACCGGTCGCGGGGTCGGTGAGCCGCACGGTCCGGTCGACGCTGCCGGTGAGGAGCAGTTCCCGGCCGTCGACCTCGACGGGGACGACCGCGCTGATCCCGCGGCTGTGGACGCTGTGCCGATCGACCCGGGACGGGGGACGCCGCCCGAGGAGGCCGCGGCGGCTCACCGGGTCCCACAGCCAGATGGTGCCGTCCTGGCCCGCCCCGGCGAGCAGGGTCCGTTCGTCGAGCGTGATCGCGCACAGGTCGTTGATCGCGCCGGTGTGGGTGGCGAACAAGGACTCCTCGCCGCGGCCGAACGGGTCGCGCACCTGGACCGTGCCGTTGTCGGTGGCGCTGGCCAGCAGGATCTGTCCTTCGGTGCGGAGCTCGCACACGGAACGGACGCCGACCGGATTGCGGTTGCCGATCGCGCCCTCGTGCCGGCCGGTGGCCGCGTTCCAGAACCGCACCGTCCCGTCGGTGCCAGCGGTGGCGAGCAGGGTGCGGCCGGGCAGCTCGATGCGGCACACCGCATTGACGCCGGCGGTGTGGTCGGCCGGGTCGGGGCGCCGCTGCCCGATCGCCGGGTCCCACAGCCGCACCATCCGGTCGGAGCTGGCGCTGGCCAGCAGCACCCGGCCGCGGACGGTGACCTGACACATCGCGTTGACCTCGCCGGCATAGCCTTTCAAGGTCCGTAGCACGTCGCCGGTCAGCGGGTGCCGCAGCCGGACCGTGCTGTCGTCGCTGACGGCGGCCATCAGGACCCGGCCGTCCAGGACGATGGGGCACAGCGCCATCTGGGGCGCGGCCGCGCTCCAGCACTCGTGCTTGTAGGCGCCGGTGACCGGGTCCCAGAGCCGCACCCGCCGATCGCCGCAGGTGCCGGCGAGCAGCACCTGGTCGCCGGCCCGCACCTGCCACAGGGAGAACACGGCGCGGCCGGCCGTCGTCATCTCCCGCTCGAGATAGCCGGTCGCGGCGTCCCACACCTTCACGGTGTGACCGGCCCCGCCGCTGGCCAGCCGGACGGTGTTGCCGACGAGCACCAGGCACAGGGCGTTGATCTCGCCGTCGTGGGTGGAGAAACTGCGCTGCAGCCGGCCGGTGACCGGGTCCCAGATCCGCACGACGCCGTCCTGGCCGCCGGTGGCGAGACAGACGGTCTCGCCGACCACGACCTGGCACAGCGCGTTGACCTCGCCGTCGTGCCCGGTCAGGATGCGGTCCTGCCGGCCGGTGGCCGGGTCCCAGATGCGGACGGTGTGGTCCTCGCCGGCGGTGGCCAGCCGCACGGAGCCGTCGACGTCGAGCCGGCAGACGGCGTGGACGGCGCCGTCGTGACCGAGCAGGACCCGCTCCTGCCGCCCGGTCGCCGGTTCCCAGATCCGCACGGTGCCGTCGCGGCCGCCGCTGGCGACGCGGGTCGAGCCGTCGACGTTGATCTGGCACACGCAGTACACGGGGGCGGTGTGACCGTCGAGGACGGCCCGTTCGACGCGGGAGGTGACCCATGCCCAGACCGCCCGGTACGGCGCGTCGCGGGTGTGGGTGAAGCGGTGCTCCAGGCGTTCCAGGGCCTGCGTCACGCTGAACAGCGCGGCACGTTCCCTCGGATCCGCCGGGATGGCGCGCGGGGTCAGCTGCAGCAGCCGGGCCCGGGCCCGTCCCTCGGCGGTGGCGACGTGGTCGACCAGCGGCGTCAGCCGGGTCAGGTCGGCGTGCAGCAGGTACTCGTCGTCGGTGAGCAGCTCGTGGATGATGCCGGCCCGGTCGGCGTGCGTCGGCAGCGACTGCAGCAGGTAGCGGTCCAGGTGCTGCCACGACGAACGGCGCCCGAGGGCGATCAGGCCGTCGGTGAGCGCCCGCTCGTCGGTCTGCCGGCCGCCGAACCGGCGTTCCCGCTCGTTGAGCAGCGCGTCGTTGAGCGCCTGGTGGAACAGGCGGTACTGGCGGACACCGGACTCGCTCGTGGTCTCGATGAGGAAGTTCGCCGCCGCCGACCTGGTGAAGGTGACGAGACTGTCCGGGTCGACCCGCGCGCCCAGCGATGCCAGCGCCACCGACCAGATCTCCGCCGAGATGCCCGGCAGCTGCGCGTAGGCGAGGGCGGTCAGCACCAGCCGGGCGGGCACCGACGCGACCGGGACCAGCCGGCTCAGGTAGCTGTTGAGCGCAGCGTCGACGGTCGCGTCGAACGCGAGGCGGGCCGGCTCCGCGGCGGTGGTGTCGTAGAGGCCGTGGGCCCGGGCGACCAGGCCGGCGATGAGGAAGTTGCGGTCGGCCAGGGCGGCGATGCGCCGCGCGACCGGCGCCGCGACCGCCGGGTCGGCGTACGGGTTGGCGGGCCGTTCGGCCCCGACCAGCTGCAGGGTGGCGAGGGCGTACGCGGCGAGGTCCTCCTCCTCGAAGTACCCCTCGTCGTCGAGGTTGAGCACGTTCGCCGCGGAGCCGAACGAGCCGAACAGGTCACCGCCGTCGTCGGCGTGGCGGGTGCCGACCAGCAGCTGCGCGCCGACGTCGGCGCAGGTCTGCGCGACCGGCAGGACGATCGCGGTGACGATGAGGCGGGCCTGCACCGGGTCGACCGCCTCGTCGAGCGCGTCGATGACGACGTTGAAGCGCCGTCCGGGCCGCTGCCCGAGCACCTCGCGCAACGCCGGGGCGAGCTGGTCGACCTCTTCCGGCAGCCGCGCCGACGCGGCCCGGGCGATCTCGGCGGCGACGTCCAGGGCACTCTTGCCCTTGGCGTGCACGGCGCAGGCGATCGAGCCGAGCGTCGCCCGCACGTTGCGGTCGTCTGCCGGCAGCGCGGCGACGATCCCGGCGTTGGCCGTGGTGACGACCCGGCCCAGCACCGCGGACTTGCCGACGCCGGGTGAGCCGGTAACGACGAGGACCCGCCGATCCGGCACCGGCCGGTCGAGCCACGCCACGACCCGCTCGAGTGCCGCCGTGCGCCCGCGGAACCGGTAGCCGCCCTCGCTGTCCACCGACACGCCGCGCCCGCGGGGGCGCCAGTGCCGCACCGCCTCGGCGTCGGTGTCCAACGACCATCCCCACGCGGCGAGCGCGGACTCGCTGGCCGCGTTCAGCGTCCACGCGGTGAGCGCGGCGAGACCTTCGTCCGGCAGTTCGGCGATCGCCTGGTGCAGGGTCAGGGCCAGCGCGTCGCCCTGCCGGTCGCCGCCGCGGCGGACCTGGCCGACGAGCGCGACGACGGCACCGTACCGGGCGGACCACAGCCCGCCGCCGCTGAACCCGGGCCGGACCGGGTACCTGGACTCGGTGTGCAGCAGCACCCAGCCGTACGCGAGGTCGGTGCCGACGGTGCCGTGCGCGTCGGCGCCGTGGTCGGAGTCGGCCGGGAAACCGAACGCCCACCACCGCTCGTCGACCAGGTCGGCGGCCTGCGGGCTGCGCAGCGGCGCGGGCGTCACCTGCGCCGGGACAGGTTCGGTGAGCACGAGGATCGCCAGATCGTCGGCGTCGGCGACGCGGACCTCGGCGACGACGCGCCGCACGTGCCGGGCCACGCCGGCCTTCGGGAACGCGACCCACAGCGGTGACTTCGCCGCGATCGCGTCCTGCACCACGTGCTTGCAGGTCAGGATGCGCTGCGCGTCGATGACGACGCCGGCGCCCAGCGCCTGCCGCTCATTGGTGGCGGCGTACACCGCCGCCGCCCACGGCGCTTCGCGTGGCCGGAAGGACGGGGTTTCACCCGCGATGGTGACACCTCCCATACATTCAGAACTGTCGCTGCGAGAATTATGTATGGCGACGCCTGGAGTCGATACGATCACCCGTCCGGGGCGTGTCGGCGCCCGTCCGGCAGAAGGAGTCGTCGATGGCCGAAGTGGTCCGGTACACGCTGGACGACGGTGCGGTGGTGTTGTTCGAGGTCGAGCCGCTGGACGGGTTCGCGGAGGCGTCGACGGACCGGGTGGTGGGGCGGATCCGGGAGGCGGTCGCCCCGGCGGTCCGAGCCGCTCGCGAGGTCCTCGACCAGGTGAAGGCGCACGGGCCGAGCGAGGTCGAGGTCAAGTTCGGGGTCAAGGTCACCGGGAAGATGGACTGGCTGGTGGCCAAGGCCGCGACCGAGGGCAGCTTCGAGGTCACGCTGAAATGGCAGCCGGGCGCGGAGTCCGCCGACCCGCCGGCCGCCCAGTAACCGCAGGGCGTTCGCACCCCTGTCACCCGCCATCCCCCCGCATCCGCGCGCCGCCCGTTCCTGACGGACGGCGCCGGCGGCGAGGTGCCGCCCCCGGCCCAGGACCGAGACGGCGCCCGTGAACAGGACCGGTTCGCGCCGGGCCGGGGGCCGGGTGCCGCTCAGCGGAGCTGGTACACGCGGAAATAGTCGGACAGGGCGGTCGCCTGCGGGTCGCTGCCGCCGTGCGAGACCAGGCCGATGCGGGGCGCCGGGCCCGGCGGCAAGCGCGGCGGTGAGGGCACGAGCCGGCGGTCTCGTGCATCACTTCTACGACGTTGTATACATCGTTATAAAGGCGGATGCGGGTCGATGGCGGCGCGGATATGCTGGCGGCGGCCGGTCGCGGGACTGTCCGTGCGACTTCCGGAACCCGCCTCTGAAGCGATGCTTCGCAGTTCGCGCGTCGAGCTCCCCGACCGGCCCCCAGACGGAAGGTGGGTGGCCCGTGGAGCTTGCGGGGCTGGCCGAGCGGGTCGCGTGCGAGGACGTCGTCATGTTCGTCAACGCCGCGGTCACGTCCACCGGGCAGCGGGAGTTCCACGCCGGCGCCGCCGAGCAGTGCCTGTCCCTGGCGTTCCTGCACGAGTACGTGCTGGTCAACTACCGCGAGCTCTACGCCGCCACGCTGGCGCTGGACGTCAACGACTTCAACGCCGGGCTCGTCGTGCTCAACCTGCTGCGCACCGCGCGTGACATGCCCCTGCCGCGGCGCAAGCTGGAGGGCGCGCTGATCGCGGCGAGGCTCCGGTCGTTGCCGCCGCAGCGCGTGTACCGCCTGCTGCGCACCCTGCGGGCGGAGGGCGTCAACAACCGGCGCACCCGCGCGATCGTGCGGGACTGGGTCGCGGCCCGGCCGGACCTCGCCTTCGACGCCGTCAAGTACCGCCGCCACCTTGCCGGCGCCGCCCGCCACGCCCACCTGCGGCTGCCCGAGGAGGTCGGCACCATGCTGTTCGACTGGCGGCGGCCCAAGCGCTACGCCACACCGATCCTGGAGACGTGGCGGCGCGCGCACTACGACCAGCGTGCCGTCTTCGAGCTGCCGTACACGGTCGCGGAGGGCTTCGCCGCCCGGCACCGCATCGACCGGGCCCGGCTGCTGGCCCGCGCCGGCGGGCAGCTGACCGGGCTGGAGCGGCTGCGCCTGCAGCGCGCCACCGGCGTCGGCGTGGACCTGCATCGGACCCCGCTGACCCGCCTCGCCGGATACGTGCTGTCGCTGCCCCGGCCGGAGCGGGCCCGCCGCCGCGACGAGCTGACCGCGGCGCTGCGCGCGGCCGCCCAGCGCGCCGCCGGCAGCCGGGCGGGCACCTGGGGCACCGTCGTCGCCGTGCTCGACGACAGCTACTCCGCATCCGGCTCCGGCGTGAAGCGCCGCCGCCCCCTCGCCGTCGCACTCGCCATGCACTACCTGCTGGAGGCTCTGGCCACCCGGCACCATCCGGTGTGGCTCACGCACACCGGCGACCCGCTGCTGGTGCACCCGATCGGCGCGACGCCGCTCGGGCAGCGGCTCCTCGACGGGCTGCGGCTGCGCCCCGACCGGCTCGTCGTGGTCTCCGACGGCTGGGACAACGCGCCGCCCGGGCAGGCCGCGGAGGTGCTGCGGGTGTGGCGCGAGCGCCTCGACCCCGAGGGGCGGACCTCGATCGTGCACCTCAACCCGGTGTACGACGCCGACGCGTTCGACGTGCGCCGGCTCGCCCCGTCGGTGCCGACGGTTGGGATCCGCGACGCCGAGGACGCGCCCGCCCTGGTCGAGCTGGCCCGGTTCTCCACCGGCACCACGACCTTCGCGCGGCTGCGCGCGTACCTCGACGACCTGGTGGAAGGGTTTCTGCGATGATCACCGGCCTGCGGACCGGCCCCGCCCAGACGTGGGGCGCGGTCCGGCTCGTGCCGTTGCTGCGCGCCGCCCCGATCACCGGGCTGCGGCTGCACGCCCGCCTGCACGACGAGGACGAACTGTCCATCGTGGAGCTTTCGGCGCGGGAGGCGTACGTCGCCTACGTGCCGCACGCATTCGTCGCGACGTGGACCGCGGACGGCTCGCCCGCGGCCGCGTACGGCACCCAGCTCGTCGACCCGCGCGAGCCGGGCCTGCCACGGGCGATCGGGCTGCGGTTCCGCCGCCGCATGGCCCGCCGCGAGGACCGCCGCCGCCTGCGGTTCCTGCCGCTGCACCTGGCCCTGGAGGGCTTCCTGGACCTGCAGTTCGGCGGGCCGCCGATCGCCTGGCAGGAGTGGACCCACCGGGCCGTCACCCAGGGCCTGTCACCGCGGGTCGAGGAGGCCTACGCGGGCGCGGCGATCACCGGCCTCGACGACGCCCTGCGTATCTTCGAGATCCACCCCACGCAGTGCGGCGTGGTGCTGTACCTCGCCGACGCGCTCGCCGCCGTGTTCGTCGTGCCGCACCCCGACGACTACCGGGCCCTGCACCCGACCCTGCTGCGCGACTTCTACGGCGAGCTGCTGTACCAGTACGCCTCGCTGTTCCCGGACGTGCCGGACCTCCACCAGCCGCTGGACGCCGCCGCGGTGTCCACCGTGGACGACCTGCAGGCACAGCTGACCCGAGCGGCGGCCGGATGGGCGGCGTTCCACGACGACACCATGCTCACGGTGGCGTCCGGGACGAGCCGGCCGGTGTACCGCATGGGCCGCTACACGCTGTCGCGCTTCCTGCCCCCGTTCGATCCGGCGACGGACAACCACATCGGCGAGGTCATCACGGACGAGGACGGCACCGTCGCGTACCTCAAGACGTTCCGGCTGTCGGCGGCCCAGACCCGCCGCGGGCACCTGCTGTCCCGGCTCGCCGCGACCGGCTGGGACCTGGACGCGACCGCCGCGGCCCTGGGCACCGACCGGCGCGACCTGGTGCTGCGGCTGGACCGGGCAGGCTTCGGCCACCTGCTGCGCCCCGACATCCTCGACGCCTGCCGCGCCGCGGCCCGCCGCCGCGACTGACCACCCGCCGCGAAAGAGCGGCATCGGCCGGCCGGCGGGCCGGCGGCGGTGCCCGGCGTGGACCGTCAGCAGCGGGGTACACGCCACGTGCAGCCAGCGCAGGCGTCCCGCGACGCGCAGCCCTGTCTCGTCGAAGTGGACCACGCCGCTGCAGCGCACGGCGGCGGCGACCCGTTCGTGGAACGGTCCCAGCCCACCCGCGGTGAGCGCGGGCTGCCCGACCAGCCACCCGGCCGACACCGGTGCCCCGAGCAGCATCGTCAGGATCTGCGCGTACCGGGCGACCGGCAGATGATGCCCGACCAGCAGCCACGTCCCGGCCGCGGCGACACCCCATCAGATGCCGGCGGCTTCGACGAGTTCGACGAGCCCAACCCCAACCGGCGCCGCAACTGCGCGACCTCAGCCCGCAACGCCTCAATCGTCGCCGCCTGCTCAGCAATCACCACAGCCTGCGCAGCCACCAACCCCGCCAGATCGACAGGCATCACAGGCTCCGACACCCCCACGATCGTCCTACAACCAACCATCACCATCGATCAGACACGCCGACCACCTGAATAGTTACTCGGGTGGCCGTCCGGGCCATTTCTGTCCGTGGATCACGGGGCACGGCGGCTGGCGCACGACCCGCGCCCGCTGGACGGTGATCGGCTCATGTCGAACGCCGTGATTCGCCCTTGCCCAGCCGCGTTGCCCGCGATCCGGCCGGCCTCGCCGGCCGGCGCCTGCCTTGATCCCGTTCGGTTGTCGGCGCTCGCCGCCGCCCGATGATCGAAGTCGTCGGGTGGTCATTGGGGTGGCCATTTCCGTCCTTGGATCACCGGGGGCACGGCGGTGAGCGCACGACCCGCGCCCGCCGGACGGTGATCGGCTCATGTCGAGCGCCGTGATTCGCCCTTGCCCAGCCGTGTTGCCCGCGATCCGGCCGGCCCGCGCCGGTCCGGGCTGCCCGTGGTCCGGGCTGCCCGCGCCGGTTCGGCCGGCGCGGTGGTGCCTGCCTTGGCCCGGCGGTGCGCGGATCCGCGGCGGGTACGGGCGCCTTGCCGGCGGTCAGGTGAAGGGTCTCGCAGGGTGTCCGCCGCAAGGGTCCTGCGTGACGACCCGGCCCAGGTCCAGGCGGTCCTCGACGCCGGTGCCGAGGACCGCCGGCCGCCGGATCCGATACTCCGGCCAACGAGAAGCGGCGTCATCGGGCCGGTCAGCCCGATGACGCCGCCTGGTCATGTCGACGAACTACTTGACCTTGTACTTCTGCGGTGTGCCCACGGACGTCCCGGTCAGCGGCGCGGGGGGCTGTTGCACCCCGTTGGCCTGGACCGAGGCGCCTGCCGAGCCGGGGATGAACTCGAACGTGCCGGACACGTCGACCACGACATCGACTCTCCAAGCGGCGTTGAAGATGTTGAAGTCGTTGTGCCCGCCGACGCCGATGACCGCGGCGTTCGACTTGAGGTCGTTGCGGACCAGGTTGAGGTTGCTCACCGTCGGCTGCGCCGCACCGTTGGCCCACAGGCTCAGGTACGTCGAGTTCGACGGGTTGACGCCGGTCACGTTCGAGACCAGGGCGACGGTGTAGTCGCCGGCGACGGACGCCGGTGCGTTGACCGTCTGCGTGCCACCGCCGGTGAAGGTGCCGGCACCGAGCCCGTCGCGGGTGTCGACGATCCGCGTCGGGGTCATCGGGTGGAACCGCAGGCCCCCGGGGACCTGCCCGTCGTCGTAGAACCCGAAGATGTCCACGATGATGTGCGTGTTCCCGCTGGACATGTTGGCCACACCGATGGACGGGTAGCCGACGTTGCCGTTGCCGCTGCACTCGTAGAAGCACATCGACGTCGGTACGATCGCGAAGTTGGGCACGATCGAGTTCGGCGTGAAGTTGAGCGTGGACGCGGTCGGCAGGCCGCCGTAGCCGCTCCAGGTGGTGATGTACCCGCCCTGGGTCGGATTGACCGCCGTGATGTTGACCGCGAGCGCCCGGATGTGCGGGTCGAACTGGGCGCCGTAGCTGACCGGCAACCGGATCCACTCGAAGCCACCGAACGGTCCGCCGAAGCCCGGATCACGACTGTCCAGGATGCGTTCCGGGACGGTGCGCCAGTACTGACCTGCGGGATAGTCATTCTGGCTCTGGTCGTAGCCGTAGTAGTAGCCGAGGACGTCGGCGACCACGTTGACATTGCCACCGGGGTTGTAGATGTCGACCTGGCCACCGGCGCCCATCGGCACCGTCACCGAGTTGGCCCCGACCCAGCCTGCCTGGTAGTTCAGGTTGGAGGCGAGAGGCCGTGCGATGCCGGTCGGGAAGACGGTGAGATAGCCGGCCGAGGTCGGCGAGACCACTGTGACGTTGAGGACGACCGCGGAGATGCTGCCCTGCGGTACCCCACCACGACCGCTCACCTGCAGGTGCAGCGTCTGGTTCGGGCCGAGCGGGGCCCTCGGCGCGCCGTTGCCTTCCCGGGTGTCGAGGATCCGCGACGGCGTCATCGGCTGGTAGGTGCCTTCCGCGCCGAGCCGCCCGGTGATGGAGAGGGGGAAGCTGCGCTCGCCGAGGTCGCTGTTGTCGACCATCGTCAGCTTCGCGAACGCATCGCCGATCTTCGTCGGACCCGCTTGCAGGGTCACCGTGCAGGTCTGGCCGTACGACAGCGCCGTGCCGGCACAGGTGTCACCGGTGACCTTGAATGCGGCCGCGCCGGTGCCGTCGATCGTCGGCGCCTGCAGCTCGATCGGCCGGCTGCCGGTCGAGGTGAAGGTCACCGTCTTGGTGACGGCGTGGCCGAGGCCCACCGTGCCGAAGCCGCCCCAGGTCGGCACCTGGGTGACCTCGGCGTACCCGCGGTTGGAGTGCCATCGGATCTCGCCGAAGAGCTCCATGCAGGTCTGCTGGTGGTAGGTGGCCGCGATGGTGGCGACGGCGTGTGTGCTCGGATCCCGCGTGATCTCGTGGATCGTCACCGAGCCTTCACTGGTGTTGCAGCCGGACCCCTGCCCGCTGACATCCAGCGAGTAGTGGGTGGCGTCGCCCATCCGCGTGGTCGGGTAGGTGCCGACCGCCAGTTGCTGGCCGGTCGCCGCCGCCACGTTCACGCTGTAGTTGTCGCCACTGGCTGCCCGTGCGGTGATGTAGAAGCCCTCTTCGCCCCGCATGGTCAGCGTGAGAGTGGCGTTGTCGGGAGTGAAGCTGTTGCTCCAGGTCCCGTTCATGGTGAAGGCGTCGTACGGAGCGGTCGGCGCTGCGGCACTGGCAATCCCAGGCAGACCAGCGAGGGTGAGGGAGACCGCTCCGAGGACGACGCCCAGCCTGCGCACAGTGCGCATCTGACCCCCGTCATCGTCGTGTCGCTTTTGCGACGGGCGTACATTAGCGACTTTCATGTATGCCGACAATCCCGTCGGCCTGCGCGACCCCGCTGACCCGATCAGCTCCTCATGATGGGTCGACGGCGGCAGCGGTACCGACGGGAATCTTGAACGTCAAGGTCGTGCCATGACCCGGGCGGCTGCTGGGTGCCGTCGTGCAGGTCGCGTTCGAGCCTGCGGCGGGTCTGGTCGCCCGCCTCGACGATGCGGGCGCTGGCCGCGGTCAGGTCGGCGCGGGCCTGCTGGTTGGTGATGGCCAGCCCGGCGAGGTCGGCGGTGTGCACCGTGGGGGCCGCGCTGTCCGGGTCGTGGCGGATGATCGCGGACGTCTCGGCGTGCAGGAGCTGGCCCACCTCGCGTACAGCCTTCGAACCGCTCATGACGGCGGCACGGTGGGAAGGCCGGCAGCGCGTCGCGGTCCGACCAGGCAAGCGTATGCCGCCGCGCGGCGGGCGGGTCAGGTCGCCGGCCGGGCCACCGCGACCGGCCGGGCACGCCAGACGGTGTAGGCGGACCGGAGTCGCTCCCGCTCCTGCTGCGTACCGATGGCGTGGCGGCGCTCCGGATGGTCGGCGTAGTGGCGTACCACCGTCGCGACGAAGACGCGGTCGACGTCGAGGTGGATGAGCGGGACGTCGAGGTGTTTCGTGCGCCCGTCCGGCGTCCGGTACAACAGCCGCATGGCCAGACGACCGCCCGGGTGCGGCCCGCCGGGCAGCAGGGCCTCCCACCGGAGGTCCCGGGCACGGCCCAGCGCCGGGCGCACGGTGACGCCCGCCGGGGTCAGCACGAGCGACTCACCGGGCAGCCACAGCCCGACGACCGCGAGCACCGCCAGCACGGCGGCGAGCGCTACGAAGACGGGAACGACGCCGGGCACCGTCGACAGGCGGATCTGGTCGGTGTCCGGCACCCGCTCGTACGGGATCAGATTCCCCGCCTGCCACATCATCACGATCGACCAGCAGCCCCGCACCGTGTGCTTCGGCGGCACAACGAACGCCTGCCCGGCCGGGGCGAGCTCGAACGTCGCCGGCCGGCGGCGCGGTGGGCGGGTCAGCCACAGGTAGCCGCCGACCGGGCCGGCCAGGGCCAGCACGAATGCCAGCATGCCGACCGAGAACGCGAGCGCCGTCGGCTCGACCCGCCACAGCAGCGGCTGCAGCACGAACTTCTGCGTCACCGTGGCCACCAGTGCGACCACGGCGGCAACGGTGCCGACGAACCGGTCCCGCGCCAGCGACATGAGCAGACTCTAGGCACGTCCCGCCGCGTACGGGAGCCGCCGTTCGGCCAGGCCGCCGGGCGGTCGCGGCGACCTTCGTCGCGGGCGGCGGACCCCAGCCGTCGACGAGCGGCAGGTCGTGGTTGACCCATGCCTCGAGGCGCTCGGACAGGGCGGTCTTGCCGATGCCGCCGAGCCCGTAGAACGTCAGGACGTTGTGGCGGGCGGTCTCGACGTCGCTGTCCTGGTCGAGCAGCCGGCGGAAGCGGGCGAGCGTCGAGGTGAACGCCTGCGACTCGGACTCCCGGTCGGTGAACAGCTCGCCCGCGTGCGGCAGCCCGCCATGGCGGTCGGCAGCGCCCGGCAATGGAACGCGCATACAGCAATTCCTATGCGGCACCACGGTGGGTGACAAGGCTGCCACCCGATTCCTGGCCGACCGCCGTCCATGAATGGCCGGTCCTCCGCGCACCGCTGCCGAACGTCGCGATCGGCACCGGCCCGTCGGCCGTCAGCAGGGGGTGAAGAACACCTGCCTGATGCCGGACGTCACGCCCCAGCTGCCGGCGGGCTGGCCGCAGCCGGTCCACGACTGCCCGATGAGCTGGGTCTTGCCGGCGTCGGCGTAGTACGCGAACACGATGAGCAGGTCGCCGCCGGGCGGGGGTGGCGGCCCCGGCGAGCACGGCGCCGGTGGCCAGCAGGGCGAGCAGCATGCGACGGATCATGTCCATCCCTTCGACAATGGTCTATGTCGCGACCATCATCAGCGCTCGCGGGGCGCTCCACAATGCGCCGGCCGGCCCCAACCGCCGGTGGTGCGCATCTACGGTGTACCGGCGCGCCCGTACCACTCGACGACCACACCACCAGGAGAAACCCGACGTGACCGGTGACCACCTGATCCGCATCCACAGCCCTGAGTTCCGGGCGATGTCCGAGCGGGTGCTGCGGGTCACCGAGCTCACGTCCCGCCTGAACGTGCTGCCGTTCGACGACGAAGCGGGCAAGGCGGAGCTCTTCGCCCGGATCCTCGGCCGGCCGCTGCCGCCGAACGTCACCATCTACCCACCGTTCTACACCGACCACGGGCTACGGCTGGAGCTCGCCGAGCGGGTGTTCATCAACCAGAACTGCACGTTCCTGGACTACGCCGGCATCCGCCTCGGCGAACGCGTGATGGTCGGCCCGAAGGCCACGTTCATCACCGTCGGGCACCCGGTCGACCCCGCACCGCGCCGCGAGTGGCTCACCGGCGCGCCCATCGACGTGGCCGGCAACGTGTGGATCGGCGCCGGCGCGACGATCCTGCCCGGCGTCACCATCGGCCGCGACGCCGTCATCGCCGCCGGCGCGGTGGTCGCCGACGACGTCCCGGCGGGGACCCTGGTGACCGGCCCGAAGGCCACCGTCCGCCGCCAGTGGTGACGGCAATTCGTTGGGGCCGAGCGGGTCGGCCTGCCGTGGGCGGCGGCGCCGGGTCAACGGCAACCGATGTAACGGGAGTCCGTCCGGTACGTGCGGGCCAGGCACACGGTGCGCTGGAGCTCACCGGTGTCGGTGCGCCACTGCACTACCCGCTGGTCGAGCGCGGCCAGCACCGTCCGGCCGTCAGGGGCGAACGTCAGGCCGGTCGGCTGGCCGGGGCCCGGATCGGCGAGCCGGTGCCGCCGCCGCCCGGTGGCGCCGTCCCACAGCCACCCGGTGCGGCCCTGGACACCGGCCGCCAGTGCGCCGTCGGCCGACAGCGCCAGGACCACCGGCACGAAGTCGAAGGCACCGTAGTCATACTCCAGGAGGTGGGTCTCGCCGGTGGCGGTCTCCAGCACCCCTGGCCCGCCGTCGGCAGAGACGATCATCCTGGCGCCGGTGCCGGACACGGCGATCACCCCCGCGTGCGATGGTTCCCCGGCCTGGCTGCCGTCGCCGACCCGCCACGATCTGGTCGTGGATGTCGGGTCGGTGGTGATCAGGGTCCGGCCGCCGTCGATGAACCAGACATCGACGATCGTCTCCTTCTGCTTCGCAAGCGTCGCCACGGGCTCGCCGGTCGACGGGTTCCACAGCCGCACCGACCGCCCGCCGGTCACCGCCAGCAGCCGGCTGTCCGGCGAATACACCAGCCGGCCGTTGCTGTCGGGGTCGGCCACGGTCAGGGTCCGCAGCGCGCCGCCGGTCGCGGCGTCCCAGATCCGCGCGGTGCCGTCCCTGCCGCGGCTGGCGAGGGTGGCGCCGTCGCCCGCGAAGGCGATGCTGATGACCCGGCCGGTGTGGCCGGTCAGCGTGCGCACCGTCGCGCCGGTGGCGTCGACGATGCGGACGGCGCCGTCGTCACCGCCGGCGGCGATGGTGCCGTCCGGCGCGACGGCGAGCGCGGTGACCTCGTCGACGAAGCCGGGCAGCGCGAGGAACGGCTTGCCGCGCACGGCGATCGCGGACGCCACGACGGCGGCGGCGAGCGCCACCGCGACGGTCCACAGCACCGCCGGGCGCAGCCATCGCAGCTCCAGCCAGCGGACGGGTTCGACCCGCAGGCCGGCCAGGTAGTCCCGGATCGTGGCGTGGCGGAACTGGTAGACCGCGCCGGCCTGCCGCACGACCTGCCGGTCCAGCGCGGTGTCCAGCAGCGAGCGGAAGTGCGGGCGGCGGCCGTGCCGCAGCCACAGCACCAGCTCGGCGAACTTCAGCGCCGGGACGGCCCGGGTCGCCAGGCCCATGGCGAGCGCCGCCGTGACCCCGCCGCCGACGCCGACCGTGAGCAGCAGCCAGGTCACGAAGCGCCCGTCGAGCCCCAGCCAGTCCAGCCCCGGAAGGTGGCCCAGCCAGCCGGCGGCGAGCAGCCCCGCGGTCAGCGTCGCACCCGCCGCCACGACCAGCGTGGCGTATACGGCGTTGACCGCCCGGTCACCCGCGTAGCTGTGGTCCGGCGTCGTGGCGGACGAGTCGGTCAGCGAGCGGGTGGACAGGTTGACCACGGTCGCCGCGAGCACCGTCGCCACGAAGGCCGCCGGGAGCGCGACGACGCCGGCCGCGACGCCGTACATGACAGCGTTCACCACGCCCTGCCCGAACCCGGCGAAGGCGAACCCGATCGCCGCGGTCAGCGCCAGGATCCACGCCACCGTCCACGCGACCCTGGCGGCATCGCCCAGGGCGTCCCCGATCGCCGTGAATGTGTGCAGGCCGGGCCGCTGCGCGACGAAGACGCGCGGGCCGTGCACCGGCGCCGCCTGCCGGGGCGGCGGATCCGGTGCCCCGCGGGGCGGGCCGGCCGCCGGCATCCGCAGCAGCCGCGGGTCGGACACCACGGCGGTGACCGCCGAGCCGGCCGTCACGGCGACGACGAGGCCGACCAGCAGCCCGGTGTTGACCGCCGCGGTCAAGGGCACCGTGCGCCCGGGCCAGTCCAACGCGGCGGTGATCACCGTGACCAGCAGACCCGCGGCCAGCCCGGCGGCGAGGCCGTAGAACACGCCGTGCCCGCGGTTGCGCAGCCACTGCGGGATCCTCCACCACGCGACGTCGGGATGCCGGTCCACCCGCCGGGCGATCCAGGACAGCCAGAACAGCGCGTCGTCGCGGGCGTCCCGGTCCGGGTACGCCTGGTCGACAAACCTGCCGATCAGGTGCCGCAGCAGGGCCCGCTCGTCCGGGAACCGGTCTTCGGCGATCAGCTCCGTCGGGTCGCCGTCGGCCGCGTACGTCTGCCTGGCCAGCGCCAGCGCCAGCGGCGTGTTCAGCGCTGTCGCCGCCACGCTGCCGGGGTGGTCGCGCAGGTACGTGGCGACCGCCTGCCACGCGGCGCGGCGCGGCCCGATCCGCCCGGTGACGAGGAAGCCCTCGACGGACGCGGGGTCGGTGGGCAGCAGCTCGACGACCGCGGCCGCGCCGAGCTGGCCGTCGTCCAGCGCCGCCGCGTACTCGTCCGGCCGGCTCGTCAGCACGACCCGCAGGCCGACGGCCTGGTCGTCGATCGCCCGCAGCGCCGCGCCGCGTGAGCGCTCCGGCAGCTCGTCCAGGCCGTCGAGGAACAGGGCGATGCGTTCGCGGCGCAGCAGCTCGGCCATCACCCGCACCGGACCGGTGCCGCGCACCGCCGTGCCGTAGTCGCGGGCGATCGTCGTCGCCGCCCACTGCAGCAGCGGCGTGGCAGGGTCCCAGCCGCCGAGGGACAGCAGCACAGGCACCGGCTGCGCCCTGTCGGCCTGCCGGGCGGCGAGCGCGTCGAGCAGCAGCGTGAGCAGCGCCCCGGTCTTGCCGGCGCCCGGCTGCCCCAGCACCACGATCCGGATGTCGGCCGGCAGCGGCTGATAGAGCCCCGCGCCGAGTTCCCCGGCGGTGCCTTCGGTACGCAGTCCGGGCGCGTCGCGACGGAAGTCCTCCGGCGGCGCGGCCACATCCAGGCTTGCCCACCGCCACCGCACCACGACCGGTGCCGCCACCTGACGCAGGCCGCGCAGCTGCGCCTGCTGCCGCCACACCCACGACATCTCCCGCGCGATCTGGTCGACGGCCTCCCGCTCCTGCTCGGCGCTCAGCACCGCAGGCAGCGTCAGCACGCCGGCTTCGCGATCGTGCGACCGCGGCAACGCGGCGATCCCGGCGAACAGCGCCGCGATGCCGATCACGGTCCCCACGACCGCGGCGTTGTTGACCAGACGGGCACTGACCTCAGGGCCCGCCGTCATCAACCAGATCCCACCGGCGACCAGCACCGTGCACAGGACCATGAGCGCGCGGCGTACCCTCATCGCCTCAGTCTGTCACCACCCGTCCAGAACCCGGTGCCGCGACACTTCGGTCCGGTCACCTGAGCGGGGGCGGGGTGGAGCGGGCACTGGAGAAGCGTTACGGTTCTCGATCGGTGGCGTGTTGCGGGGGCAGCTCACGGGGGGCGGCTCCCGGCCATGCCGTATCGGGAGGCTGGTGACATGGGGGCGAACGGCGACGGGTGGCCTCCGCCCGCCCGGTTCGGGCCGGCCGGCGACCAGGGGCAGCCCGGCTGGGCTGCGCCGCCCGGGGGCTCCGGTGCGGTGCCGGGCGAGATATGGAATGAGACCGATCCCGACGAGCGCACCGCCGAGCATCGGATGGTGGTGCCGTCAGGGATGCCGCCGGTGTCGTACGGTCCAGCCGCGAGCCTCGCCGCACCGCCGGTGACGCCACCGGCCCTGATGCCTCCCGCCGCACCGCCCGTCCCGCCGACCGCGCCGTCTGCTCCCGCCTCGCCGGCGTCTGTGGCACCGGCGTCTGTGGCAATGGCCGCGCCGTTGCCGGCGCCCGTGCCGATGCAGGTGTCGGCGCCGCCCGTGTCGGGACCGCCGGCGGTCTTCGGCGACGTCGCGCCAGGTACGCCGGCGCCGCCGTTCATGGCTGACGCTCCCCCGCCGCGACGCGGGCGGCTGGGGTTGATCCTCGCCGCCGCCGGGCTCACCCTGCTCGTCGTGCTCGGCACCGTCGCCGCCGTCAAGCTTTCCGGGTCCGGTGGCAGCACGCCGCCGGTCGCGGCGCAGGACGCCGATCCGTCCAGGGCGGGCGACGAGGCCACCGGCGGCTCCGCCGCACCCGACGGGGAGCGGGACGCCGCCTCGCCCCTGCCCAGCGCCTCGGTGCCACCCGCCCAGCTGAAGCCCGGCTTCCGGCTCAGCGCCGGGCAGGCGTTGCGGTCGCCGAACGGCAGGTACACGCTTACCCAGCAGCCGGACGGCAACCTGGTCCTCGCCGACGAGGCGAAGCAGGTCCGGTGGTCGTCGCAGACGCCGGGGAACTCCGGTGCGTACGCCAGCTTCAACCGTGACGGTGATTTCGTCGTGTACGGCAAGAGCGGCGCCGTCCTGTGGCGCAGCGCCACCGGTGGCAAGGGGACGCTGCTGGAGGTGCACGACGACGGCACGGCCGTGGTGGTGCAGTCCGGCAGGCAGGAGGTGTGGTCGAGCCAGACGGAGCACGGGCAGCTGTACCCCGGGCAGGCGCTGATCGCCGGGCAGCAGCGGCGCAGCGCCGACGGGCGGTTCACGCTCGCCCAGTACGCCGACGGCAACCTCGTGGTGGTCAACGCCGACAAGAAGGTCATCTGGAGCGCGCAGACCAGCGGCCACGCCGGGGCGTCGACGCAGATGCAGAACGACGGCAACCTCGTCGTGTACGGGACCGGCAAGCAGCCGCTGTGGTCGTCGGGCACGTACGGCACCGCAGGCGCGGCGGCGGTGGTCAACGCCGACGGCAACGTCGTGCTCACCGCCGGCGGGAAGGTCCTGTGGGGCACCACGACCGACGGCGTGAGCAAGGTGACCGTCGGGCAGCGGCTGCTCGCCGGGCAGTCCCGGACGGCGCCGAAGGGCGGCTACACGCTGCTGCAGCAGCCCGACGGCAACCTGGTGCTGCGCAACTCGGCGAAGACCGTCGTGTGGAGCAGCGGCACCAGCGGGCACCCCGGCGCGTCGACCCGGATGCAGACCGACGGCAACCTGGTGGTCTACGACGCCAAGGGCACCGCGCTGTGGAGCACGAAGACGTCCGGCAAGGCCGCCACGTACCTGCTGGTCCAGGACGCCGGGTCGGCCGTGCTGTACACCGCCGCCAAGAAAGCCGTCTGGACCAGCAAGCCCGCGTGAAGATCGGCACAGACCCCGCCGGTCAGTCGGTCTTCCAGCCCGCGTTGCTGGGGATCGACTTGTCCGCCACCACGACCTCGATGATGGACGGGCCGCCCGTGTTGGCCAGGGCGTCCTTCACCGCGGCGGTCAGCTCCCCGTACGTGCCGACCCGCCAGCCCTGGCAGCCGAAGACCTCGGCGAGCCGGCTGTAGTTCCACGGGTGCAGCACGCACGACTGGTAGAACGGCTTGTCCGTGGTGAAGACCGAGGCGTCGGCGAGCCACTGCTCGACGCCGTACACGCCGTTGTTGATGACGAAGATGATTGGGTCCAGACCGAAGCGGGTCTGCGTCGACAGGCACTGGGCCGTCATCTGGAACCCGCCGTCGCCGGAGAACACCATCACCCGCTGGTTGCCGTGGCAGCGCTCGGCGAACTGCACGTAGTCGTTGAGCGTCTGCACCGACCCGCCCGGACGCACCGGCAGGTTGGCCTTCGCCACCTCCATGGCGGTGATGGCGCCGTCGCGGACCCAGTTGAACACGTAGTCCTCGTCGATGCCGGCGGTGTCGGCCGGGAACGACGGCGCGGCGATGATGCAGCCCGGCTTGGAGTCCTTGGAGTGGTCGCCGGGGGCCTGGGGGTCGCTGAAGATGAACCCGTCGCTGGCGATGTTGCGGAACATCATCGCGTATATCAGCGGCACGAGGGACGGCAGGTCGACGGTCCCGGGTGCCAGGGAGTTCTGGACCAGGGCCCGGGGCTGCGACGTGGCGTCCGAGCGGTTGGTACGGGCAGGGGCGTGAAGCGTGGTTTGGGACATCGGGGTACGCCTTTCATGTCCGACGAGCGGGAACAGTTGGGGCGCCGGGGCGCGGTCATTCGCGCCGGCAGCTGATGCGCACGTCCTGGCGGACATGTCCTTCGACCGGTCGACCTGCTGCCCGTCCCAGACGGGCTCGACACCATCATGTTCCCAGGTCAGAGGCGCTTTGTCGGTGGTTTGAAACAGTTCGGCGGCCCCCGATCCGCCCGCCCGCACCGGCCGCATCGACGGCGACGGGCGCCCCCAGTGATGTCCACTGTGGACGCCCGTGCGCCGGAGCGGCCTCCCGCGCGTTCAGCCGGCCTGGTACGCCACGGCGACGTCGAGGACCCAGGTCACGCCGAAGCGGTCCTTGAGCATCCCGTACAGCGGCGACCAGCCGGCCGGGGCCAGGTCCTGCACGACGGTCGCGCCCTGCGACAGGCCCTTCCAGTACGCGGTGATCTCCTCGCCGTCCTTGCCGCGGACCGACACGAAGACCGGCTTGTCGCCGGGGTCGTAGGACTGGTTGCCGGGCACGTCGTACGCCATGACGTGGAAGCCGTTGCCGCCCTGCACCTGCCCCCACATGACCTGGCCGGCCTCGGCCGGGTCAGTGACGCTGTGCGCGTCGGCGTACGTGACGACGGTGACCTGCCCGCCGAACACCGACTGGTAGAAGTCCAGGGCCTCGCGGGCGTCGCCGCGGAAGTTCAGGTGGGTGGTGGTCGTGATGCTCATGCCGTGCTCCTGTCTGTTGTTGCCTTCCGGGTCAGGTTCGCAGGGGAAGGTGCCAGGATGTGGCACCTACTTCGGGCAGAATCGCCCCCGTGCCGAAGACCTCCGCCCGCCTGCTCGCCCTGCTGTCGCTGCTGCAGGCCCGCCGCGACTGGCCCGGGACCCTGCTGGCCGAGCGCCTCGACGTCAGCCTGCGCACGGTGCGCCGGGACGTCGACCGGCTCCGCGAGCTGGGCTACCCGATCGCCGCGGTCAAGGGCCCCGACGGCGGGTACCGGCTCAGCGCCGGCGCCGACCTGCCGCCGCTGCTGTTCGACGACGAGCAGGCCGTCGCCGTCACCGTCGCCCTGCAGGTCGCCGCCACCACCCCCGGCAACGGCCTGGCAGAGGCGGCCGCGCGGGCGCTCACCACCATCCGCCAGGTCATGCCCGCCCGGCTGCGGCGCCGGGTCGACGCCCTGCAGGTCACCGCCGTGCAGCGGCCCACCACCCGCCCGGCCGCCCCCGTCGACGGCGGCGCCCTGCTGGCCATCAGCGCCGCCGTGCATGCCCGGGAGGTGCTGCGCTTCGACTACGGCGACGCCGACCGGCCGCCCCGCCGTGCCGAGCCGCACCACGTCGTCACCTGGGACGGCCGCTGGTACGTCGTCGCCTGGGATCTCGACCGCGCCGCGTGGAGCGTGTTCCGTGCCGACCGGATGGCGCTGCGCACCCCCAACGGCCCCCGGTTCGCACCCCGCCCACTGCCCGCCGACGACGTCGCCGCCTACGTCATCGCCACGTTCCGCGGCTCCACCGACGGCGCCTGGCCCTGCCAGGGCACGGTGATCCTGTCCCTGCCCGCCGCCACCGTCGCCAGGTACACCCGCGACGGCGTGGTGGAGGACCTCGGCGCGGACCGCTGCCGGCTCACCCTCGGCTCCTGGTCCTGGCCCAGCCTGGCCGCCGCGGTCGCCCGGTACGACGCCGACATCGAGGTGGTCGGCCCGGACCAGCTGACGCACGCGTTCGCCCACCTCGCCGGCCGCTTCAGCAGGACCGTCGCCGCGGCGACGCGGGCACCGTGAACGATGTACCACCTGGACGACAAACGCTCCCGGGCCGCGATCACCGCCATGAACGTGCTGCCGCTGCTGCGCGCGGACCAGGTCGCGGACCAGGTCGCGGTCGATGACGGGTGGACCCGTTCGACAACAACCAAGCCGAACGCGACATCCGCATGACCAAAATCCAGATGAAAATCAGCGGCAGCGGGCGCACCACCACCACAGCTCACCACTGGTTACAAGTCCGCCGCTACATCTCCACCTGCACCAAACACGGCCAGGACACCCTGACCGCACTCCGCCACGCCATCACCGGCAACCCCCTGGCTCCCACCCCTACCTGAATAGTTACCCGCTCGACGACTTTGATCACCGGGGCGGCGGCGTGGGTCGACACCGAACGGCACCAAGGCAGCTGCCGGACAGGTCAACCGGCGCGAGCAGACGGGCGCGGGCCGGCCGGATCGCGGGCAACGCGGCTGGGCAAGGGCGAATCACGCCGTTCGACATGAGCCGGTCACCGTCGGGCGGGCGTGGGTCGTGCGCCGGCCGTCGTGCCCCCGGTGATCCAAGGACAGAAATGGCTACCCCGATGACCACCCGAGGACTTCGATCATCGGGCGGCGGCGCGGGCCAGCTGGCGAGTGACGGTTACCCGGGCGGACCCGGGCGAACGCGAGAGGCCAGCGCAGACCGACGCGGACAAGCGCGGGCCGCCGGCGCGGGTCAGCGCGGGCCGCTGGTTCCGCACCTCATGCGGGCCGCTGGTTCCGCACGCTGCGCCGGCGCGGGTCAGCCTGTCCGGTGACGATCACGACCGTCTGGTGACGATCACGACCGGCGCGCACGTCGACGTCGCCGTGACCACAGCAGCCAGCCGAGGCCAGCGACGGTGGCAGCGGCCGCCGCGACGGCGAGGCTCAGCCAGACCGGCCACGGGCCGCGGTCCGGGTCGCCGGCCGGGGCGACCCGCGCCGCCGGCAGCAGCGCCGTGGCGGCCTGCAGGTCGTACGTGGTGGAGCCGTCGACGGTGGTCAGCGGGCGCAGGTCCGGACCGCTGAGCGTCCGGCGCTCGGTGGCGCTGCCCTGCGTGACCAGCGGCCGGTCCGGCGCCGCCCAGCCGACCAGCGCGATCTGGTCCGTCGTGACGATCGGGGCGGGCGGTGGCGTACGGTCCGCGGGGTCGGTGGGCAGGAAGCTGACCGCGCAGTCGAGCTTGCCGACGCCGGCGTTGTCGGCGACGGCGAGCCACCGGCCGTCCGGAGACCACGCGGCCTGCCCGGCGATCAGCACGCCGAAGCCGGCGGCGGCGAGCTCGGTGACGGCGCCGCCGCCGGCGACGTCGACGATCCGGATCGCCCGCCGCGGCTCGACCTCCGTGTCGGGGGCGCCCTGCACGGCGAGCCGCCGGCCGTCGGGCGAGAACGCGGCGGCGGTGGCGGGCGACGCGAGCGGCGTCGACAGGCCGGTCCTGAGGTCGAGGACCGACGATTCGGTGTCGCCGACGGTGTACGCGAGACGCGTCCCGTCGGGTGACCAGGCCAGTGGGCGGACCGCCCCGGTGCCCCGGCTGCGGTGCGCGGAGGTCCGGCCGGTGCGCAGGTCGACGACGGCGACGTCGGCGGCGGACCCGAGGCTGCCGACCGCGACCCGCGTGCCGTCCGGGGCGAGCAGCACCGGGGCGTCCTGCCAGGTGCCGAGCTCGACGGGGCCACCGCGGCGCTCGGCCTCGTCGACGCGGCGGTACGTGTGCCCGTCCACGCCTACCACGACCGTCTGCAGGGTGTGCAGCCACCGCGGGCCGTTGGTGCCCTGCACGTACGCGAGCAGGGCCGGCCCCGCCGGCGCCCCGGACACCGGGGCGGTCAGCAGCGACAGGCCCGCGAGGCGGGTCGGCAGGACCGTCCCGTCGGTGGGCGCGGCGGGCTGCGCCAGCAGCCCGGGACCGAGTGCGGCTGCTGCCAGTACACCCAGAACTCCGGCGGCACTGAGCAGCGGACGCCACCGGCTCGGCGCCTTGGACGCCCGCGCCATGAGTTCCGCGGGGTCCGGAGGGTCGACGTGGACGGCGTCGGCGAGGGACCTGACGGCCGCGCCGATGCGGGCCTGCGGGTCAGACGACATCGAGGTCCTCCTTGATCGCGGTCAGCGCCCGGTGCAGCAGTGACTTGACCGTGCCGGGGCGGCAGCCGAGTGCGGCGGCGATCTGCGTCTCCGGCAGGTCGAGGTAGAACCGCATGAAGACGGCCGCCCGCTGCCGCGGCGTGAGCTTCTGCAGCGCGGCGCGCACGACCTCGGTGTCCCCGTCCGGGTGCCGTGCGACCGGCTCCGGCGACACGGTCGCGTGCCGGCGCTCCAGCCGCCGGCGGCGCACCCACGACGTGCACCGCGACACCACCGCCCGGCGCAGGAACGGCACCGGCTCCCGCACCTGCTCACCGCGGCGGAGCCACTCGATGAACGCCTCCTGTGCGACGTCCTCGGCGGCGGCGAGGCTGCCCGTCGTCAGGTACGCCAGCCGGACGAGCGCGGGGTAGTGCGCGGCGTACACCTCCCGGAAGGCATCCTGGTCGAGGCCCTCCGGGGCGGGGTCGTCAGTCACCACGGTCACATCCTGCAGGCGCACGAGGTGCCGGTCCGGTTCCGCCTACCCTTCCATCAGTTTTCCCGACGCGGGCCGCCCGCACGCGCGCCTGCGAGCGTGTCCGGACAGGGAGGTGTGGTGGAGGCTGTGGCGGCGGCGCTGGCGGCTCGTGCAGCTCAGTGAGCAGCCACCGGACCGCCCGGTGCCGGACGGCACTGACGCCGTCACCACGGCGATCGCGGTCCAGGCCGCGCTGGCGAAGCTGGCGCAGCGGGCGGTGCTGGTGCTGCCGGCGCTGCGGCCGGACGGCACCGTGAGCGTCGTGCTGGACCCGCCGGCCGGGGTCAGCTCCGTCGACATCCCGCAGGACCTGCTGCGCGAGGGCCGGTTCGGCGGTCCTGTGCCGGCGCCGGCGGCCCTGCCGGCCCGCTGGCCGGTGATCGCGCAGGCAGCGCTGTGCCTCCTGGCACCGGTGCTGCTGGCGGCGGCCGCGGTCGTCGTGATGGTCCGGGCCGTCCGTCGGCGCCGCGCGGGCGTCAGGGCGGGACAGTCCGCGCTTCGCGCGACGTAGTCACCTGGGCGGAAGCGCGAGCTGTTGTCGGACCGGATCGAGGCGATGCTTGCCGCCGTCGACCGGAGCGGTGTCGGGTCGACGTCCGCGCCGCGGTCGACGTGTCGATGGACCGCGCCGGCACCCCGACGGTGACCGGGCCGCCGGCGGGCTGGTCGTGTCCGGCTGGCCCGGGCCGTTCACGCTTCGCCTCCGGCCCCCTCGTCGATGGGGATCTTGACCAGGAGTGCTGTGCCGTGTCCGGCCGGGCTCACGACCTCCATGTGGCCGCCGATTGCCGCGACGCGGTCCTGCAGGCCGATCAGCCCGGACCCGTCGACGAGGCTGGCGCCGCCGACGCCGTCGTCCTGGATCGAGAGCCGGAACACCGCGTTCTCCGTCTCGGCGCAGATGTGCACCATGCTCGCCTCGGCGTGCTTGGCGGTGTTGTCGAGCGCCTCGGACACGATGTGGTACACGGCGACCTCGGCATGGTCGGGCAGCCGCCGGCCGATGTCCAGGCTCAGGTCCACCGGGACCGCGCTGCGGCGGGCGAGCGACTTGATCGAGGCGCCGAGACCGCCCATCGACATGATCGCCGGGTGGATGCCCCGGGAGACCTCCTGCAGGGTCTTGAACACGTCGTTCAGGCCCTGCGCGGTGTGCGCCAGCTGCGCCTTGTACGTGGTCAGCTCCGGCGGCATGGACGCCTCGGTCATGCTCAGTTCGAGCCCCAGCGAGACGACACGTTGCAGCGCGCCGTCGTGCAGCTCGCGTTCGAACTGGCGTCGCGCGTTGTCCTCGGCGGCGACGATGCGGGCGCGGGAGGCGGCGAGCTGCGTGCGGTGCTCGAGGTTGGCGATCGCGATCGCGATGAGGTCGCTGAAGTCCTCCAGCCGCCGCTCGGCCGCGGGCGGTATGCCCTCGGTCGTGAAGGACACCACGGAGAGCACACCCCACATGCGGCCCTGCACCATGACGGGGACGCCCACCGCCGAGCAGATGCCCAGCCTGCGCGCGGTCGCCGCGACCGGACCGGGGTCATCGTCGTAGCTGTCGATGCGGGCCGGCCGCCTGGTGCGCTGCACCTTCCCGACGACGCTGTCCTCCTCGAGCGGGACGGACGTCGAGCCGTCCACCTTGCTGAGACCCTCGAGGCAGGTGGCGGTGCGGTCCGGCTCGTACCGCATCAGCACCGTCCGGACGTGACCGAGGGTCCGGCGGAGCTCTTCCGTCATCGCGCCGAACACGTCGGTGAGCGAGGCCCCACGGGCGACCAGGGTGGCCACCCGCCGCCACGCCACGTGTTCCTCGGCCAGCTCGGCGGCGACGGCGGCTTCCCGGCGGCGTCGCGCCGCCTCGGCGGCCCGGGACCGGGCCAGGTCGGCGAGGCGGTTGGTCGCCAGCCCGGCCGCGATGAACACCACGACGGTCGGCAGATCCCGGCCCGGGGTGAACCCGATCGTCCAGAAGGGCGGGGAGTACGCGAAGCTGAACGCCAGGGCGCTGACGACGGCCGTCAGGACGCTGATCCACGGCCGCCACACCACCGAGACGGCCAGGACGCCGCAGAGATAGATCACGCCCGTGGCGGCCGACGGCGTTTCCTCCATGAGGGCGTACAGCACGAGCGTCTCGGCCGCGACGCACCCCGCGGCGACGACCAGCCCGAGCCAGGACGGTGGCGGCTTCGGCCTCAGCAGCAGCGGAACCAGGTTTGCGGACACCGGCGACCGTCTCTCACCTCGCCGTCGACACGATGCCTGCGCCTCACGCCGGGCCCGGCCGGATCGCATGATGATGTGGTGTTACGCGGGTGCGCTGACCGCCTCCGTGCGCACCGGGCCGGCCGCCCTCGACGCCATGAGCCGGGCCAGCGCCGCGCCGGCCGCCTCGGCCAGTGCCTGGAGCGGGGCCAGCTCCTCGTCGGTGACCCGGTGCGGCTGGATCCAGTAGACGCCGATGGCCCCGAGCGGTTGCTCGACCCGCATCGGGACGATGGCGAGGCTCTTCACGAACGTCGGCCGGTACGCCTCCTGCGGCACCCGCTCATCGAACTGGATGTCCGGCACGATGGCCGGCCGGCGGTTGAGGATCGACCAGCCACTGATGCACCGCCGTAAGGGGAACCGCTGACCCTTCCACAGCGGACTCACCGCGTCCTCGTCGGCGTAGAAACAGTGCCCGTCCTCCAGCAGCACCACGGTGGACCCGTGCGCGTTCGCCAGCTGCCTGGCTGCGCTGCGGATGATGTGCTGAGCATGCTCGACGTCCTGCACCAGGGCCAGATCGGCCACCGCCGTGCCCAGCAGTTCGGACGCGTCCATCATCGATGGCCCTTCCCATTGCGGTGTCACACGTCTGGGGACGACCCCACGCACGACCCGCGTCGTTGGAGGCGGCTCGTTCGCCGGCCTCAGTTCCAGTGTCCGACGTTGCGGCGTTGCCGACAACGTTCGGCGACCACCGGCGGCGCGCGCTCACCCTTTGTGGATGATCCTCGCGGTATCACCCGCCGCGGGTGGCTCGGCGCACCGGCCGATCAGCCCGGAACTCGGCTGCCGGCCGGGTCGCGGACGTCCCGTGGGCCGGCTGAGCGTTGCGGGGCCTGCTCCCAGGCTGCCCGGGCCGCGTCCGGCAGGTCCGGCCACCGCAGCACCACCTGCCTCGGCACCGGGACGACGCCGGTGCCGGGCCGCGCCGGCGGGGTGGGGGCGGTGGTTGCGGTCATCGGGCTGCTCCCTTCCAGGAACTCATGCAGAACAGACGGACCTCGGCACCGTCTGATACCCATCCCGCACGTCGCCTATCCGACACCGCGGCCCGAACAGGTCGCAGCCGTGCGACCAGCCGTCCAGGGTGGCTGCCGCGACGAACGCCTCGAGAGGGCAGCTCCCGGCACCGGCACCGTGCCCGGCCAGGGACGCGTCGATCCGGGTCGCGCCTTCCGCGCCGCCGCTCAGGCTGCCGGCAGCCGGGTGTTCTGGTCGGCGATCACGAGCCAGCGCCCGTCGACGGACGCGTAGGTCAGGGTGAAGTACGCCCGGCTGTCCGACACGACCTTGCCGTCGCTGTCCACGACGACGAAGCGGTACTCGATGAGCACCCAGCCGGTGCTGCCCGCCACCATCACCCGCCGGACCGTGCGCTCCTGCGTCCAGCTGTCGTCGGCGAACATCTCCCGGTGCAGCTCGACCACCGCCGCCTTGCCGTCCAGGACCGTGCCGTCCGGCAGGATCAGCACCACCTCGTCGGCGAGCGTCGCCGCGTACGCGTCGAGGTCCTTGCGCTCCAGCGCCGACAGGTGCTCCTCGAGCGCCTCGTCCAGTCCGGTCCGCGTCACCGGGCGTCTCCCTTCGATACTCATCAACGTCGAAGGGATCGTAGCCGGGCGCGCCGGTTACGGGCGCAGACCGGCGAACACGTCGGGCCAGTTCCCGGGCAGGTGGTCCAGCTTCCCGGCCACGTACCGCCGCAGGATCAGCTCCGCCGCCGCCCGGCTCGCACCGGTGCCGCCGAGCGCCCGCACCACCTGGTCCATGCCGTCGGCGTCGTGCTGGCTGCCCGGCACGCCGACGATCATAGGCCACGCCGCTGGTACGCCGGATCGGCGCGCTGCGCTGCCCGGTGCTGCTGGCGACCGGGACGCAGGACCGGTTCGCGCCGCCGGGCTGGATCGGCGGCTGGCCGCCGGCGCGCCCGGCGCCCGCACCGCGCCGGTGGCGGCGTCGCACGCGTTTCCGTACTCGCGGCCCGGGCAGTTCGCCGAGCTGGTGCTCACCATGGCCACGGCGTCCGCCTGAGGTGGCGCCGCCGCGGCACTATCCTGCCGGACTATCGCCGTGTCGAAATCCCGGACGCGGTCCGATATTTCGGAAGGACATCCATATGCCCCGCGTGGTGCCAGCGGTCATCCGCACGCTCGACATCCTCGAACTGTTCCTGGACCACCCCCGGCTCTCGGCGGGTGACATCACCGAGCGGCTCGGCCTGCCCCGGACCACGGTCCACGAGTTGCTCGTGACCCTCGTCGCCCGCTCGTACCTGATCTCGGAGCCGGGCAAGCCCGTACATTTCCGGCTCGGCATGCCGCTGTTCCAGCTCGGCGCCGCGTTCGCCGGGCAGCTGGACCTGGTGCGGGAGGCGCAGGACGTGGCCGGGGGCGTGGCCGCAGCCTGCGACGAGGCCGTGCACGCCGCCGTGCTCGACGGCACCGACGTGATCTACCTGGTGAAGGTCGACAGCACGCACCCCGTCCGGATGGTGTCCGCGGTCGGCCGGCGGCTGCCCGCGCACTGCACGGCCGTCGGCAAGGTGCTGCTGTCCAGCCTCGCCCCCGCCGACCTCGACGCCCGGGTGGGCGACGGCGACCTGCTCGCCATGACGCCGGACAGCATCACCGACCCGGACCTGCTGCGTGCCGAGCTGGAGCGCGTCCGGGCCGCGGGCGTCGCGGTCGACGACGGCGAGTCCGACAGCGCGGTCCGCTGCGTCGGCGCGCCCGTGCGCGACCACACCGGCACGACCGTCGCGGCGATGAGCGTCTCCGCGCCGATCATCCGCTGGACCCCGGCGACGCACGCGGAGTGGACGCGGCTGGTGCGGGAGGGGGCGGCCGCGCTGTCGACCCGGCTGGGCTACCGGGCACCGGGCTGACCGGCCCGTGGGCGGCCGCCCGTTTCATTGACACCCACCAGTCGGTCCTCTAGCCTCGCACCACGCGCATCGAAATATCGAATTGCGTTCGAAATTTCGAACGTTGACTGGATCGCCCGCGCGCCGCCGCCGTCGCGCTGCCAGAGCAACCCGCGCACCACATCCGCGCGCTACAGAGCAACTCGCGCACCACATCCGCGCACTACCAGAGCAATTGGCGCACCACCATCCGCACCGCCGGGCGGTTCACGCACCCGCTCGGCGGGCCCGACGCCGGGGCGACCTGGCTCCCAGGCTTCTCCAGGCGTACGGCGTCGAGGCGAGTCGAAGGAGGCGAACGGCCATGAAGGACGAACCGGTGTGGTCCCGGCGCGGTTTCCTGGGGGCGGGGGTGGGGGTGCTCGGCGCGATAGGCCTGTCCGCGTGCGGGGACACCCCGCCGTCCACCCCCAAGGTCCAGCCGCCGGTGCCGAAGGAGCTGCTCGACGCCGCCGCGTCGGCGAAGGGCTCCTCGATGAAGATGCTGTCGCAGAAGCTGTACTCGGAGGCCGCGAACGCGGCGCTCGACAGCTCGATCAAGACGTTCGCCGGCGCCACCGGCACGACGATCGAGAACAGCCTGGTCCAAGCCGACGCGGGTGACGTGGTGGCGAAGATCGACGCCGAGGTGAAGGGCGGCGTCGCGCGTGACCTGGCGTTCATGACCGACTCGCGGTTCGTCGCGCAGTTCCAGGCACTGGGCGACCTGGAGGACGTGACGGACGTCGTCCAGGCGCTGACGGCCCGGTACGGCGAGCCCACCGCGGAGTCCAAGAACTTCTGCGTCTTCGACGGCAAGTGGTTCGCCGTGCCGTACCACTTCATCGGGATCGGGTCGTTCCTGCGCAAGGACTGGATGCAGGACAAGGGCATCACCCCCAAGGAGGTCTACACCTGGGAGGAGCTGCGCGACCTGTGCCTGGCGATCTCCGACCCGTCCAAGCGCCGGTTCGGCTGGGGCATGACCGTGAACCGGTCCGGTGACGCCAACGGCATGATCGAGGCACTGATCAATGCCTACGGCGGGTCGCTCGTCTCCGACGACGGCAAGAAGGTCACGTTCGACTCGCCGGAGACGGTGCAGGCGGTGACGTTCCTGGGCGACATCTACACCAATCCCAAGTACAAGCCGATGCTGCCGCCCGGAGTGGCCGCCTGGACCGACTCGAGCAACAACGAGAACTGGCTCGCCGGGATTCTCGGCTACACCCGCAACCAGTTCAGCGTCTACGCGGACTCCAAGACGAAGAAGAACCCCGTCTACGACAACACCCACGTCTTCGCCGACTGCATCGGGCCGGCGACCGACAAGCCGCTGCTGCTCGGCCAGTCCCAGGGCTTCGTCATCTTCAAGGGCGCCAAGAACGCCGCGCTCGCCAAGCTCCTGGCGCAGTACCTGGTCTCCGCGCCGGCCCTGCTCGGGGTGGCGAAGGAGGCGCCCGGCCTGGCGCTGCCCGCCTGGGAGAAGGTCTGGGACGCCGACCCGTTCTTCACCAGCGGCGACCCGGCGTTCCCCATCATGCGCAAGATCACCCAGCAGTCGCTGCCGCTGACCACGAAGAACGGCCTGCACTTCCCGCAGAAGGCCAGCGCGGGCCAGCAGGCCGCCGTCGGCGCCTACGTCCTGACCGACATGATGCAGCAGGTCACCCAGGGCACGGCGCCCGCGCGGGCGGTGCAGGCCGCCCACGCGAAGATGGTGCAGATCTTCAACCAGCAGGGCCTGCCACAGTGACGACGGTCCGTCCGGCACCGGCCCCGGCGACGCGGGAACCCTCGCCGCCGGGGTCCGGCTCCCTCTCCGCGACCCAGCGGCGGCTGGGGCGCGACTGGCGGCTGGCGGCGCTGTTCCTGGCGCCCGCCGCGGTGCTGGTCGGCGCGCTCGTGCTGGTGCCGATCGCCAGGTCGGTCGTCACCAGCACGACGGAGCGGCACGGGCAGCACAGCGTGTTCGTCGGTCTGGACAACTACCTCGCCCTCGCCGGCGACGAGCAGTTCCGCACGGGCGTGGTGAACTCGTTCGTCTTCACCGCGTACGCCGAGGTGTTCAAGGTGGTGCTGGGGCTGTCCGCGGCCCTGCTGCTGCACCACCGGCGCCGGGGGCGGGCGGTGCTGGCCGGGCTGCTCCTGCTGCCGTGGGTGGTGCCGACGGTGGTGACCGCGTTCAGCTGGCGGTCGCTGCTCGACCCGATCTTCGGCAGTGTCAACCTGCTGCTCACCGAGTCGGGGATCGGGCCGCTGCTGGCCTCCGCGCACCTGGTCGACAGCTGGCCCGCCGGCTGGCTGTCCGAGCCGTCGCTGGCCATGCCGTCCGTCATCCTCGTCAACGTGTGGAAGGGCGTGCCGTTCTTCACCGTCGCGTTCCTCGCCGGGCTGAAGGCCATCCCGGCGGACCGCTACGAGGCGGCGACCGTCGACGGCGCCTCGCCGTGGCAGCGGTTCGTCCACGTGACGCTGCCCGGGCTGCGTCACGTGATCACGGTGACGGTGACCCTTTCCTCGATCTGGACGTTCAACAACTTCGACCTCATCTGGCTGCTGACGCAGGGCGGCCCTGGCGACGCGACAGCGCCGTACGTGCTGGTCGCCTACTCCAAGGCGATCCTGCAGCTGCAGTACGGCGCCGGGGCGGCGGTCACGCTGGTGATGCTGCCGGTCATCGGCGCGCTGGTGTTCTTCCTGGTCCGGCTGCTGCGCCAGGACGCGGACGGGTCGCACCGGCCGCCCACGCCGGCGCGCAAGGCGCTGCCGTGGGTCCTCACCGTGCTGGTCGCCGGCCTGCTGGCCTGGGCGTCGCCGCAGATCTTCTGGAAGGCCGCGGTGGTCCTCGCGGTGATCCTGCTGATCGCGGCGGCGGTCGGCAAGGTGGTCTCGGCGTTCCAGGCCGGTGGGCGCCGCCGGGCGTCGTCGCTGGTGTCGGGTCTGGGCTCCGCGTTGGCGCTGGCCGCGTTGCTCTTCTTCGTCCTGGCGCCGCTGTACTGGATCGCCGTCACGGCCTTCAAGTCCGAGGGCCAGATCGTCATGCGCGACCACGACCTGTGGCCGACGCCGTGGACCCTGCAGCAGTTCGGGGACCTGTTCACCACCAAACCGTTCGGCCGCTGGTACCTCAACACGCTGCTGGTGTCCACGGCGTCCACTGCGGTCGCGCTGGTCTGCGCCGCCCTGGCCGGCTACGCGCTGGCCCGGTTGCGGTTCCGCGGGGCGCAGGGCTTCACCGTCACGGTGCTGCTCACGTACGTGATGCCGGGCGCGCTGCTGTTCATCCCGCTCTACCAGCTGCTCATCGGGGCGCACCTCACCGACTCGCTGTGGTCGCTGGTGGTGACCTACCCGACCTTCACGCTGCCGTTCGCCACCTGGCTGCTGACGGGGTACTTCTCGTCGATCCCTGTCGAGCTGGAGGAGGCCGCACTGGTCGACGGGTGCACCCGCGTCCAGGCGCTGCTGCGGGTGCTGCTGCCCCTGGCCCGGCCGGGGCTGCTGGCGGTCGCGATGTTCACCCTGACCAACGCCTGGAACGAGTTCCTCTTCGCCCTGGTGTTCATCACGAAGGACGAGTACAAGACACTCCCCGTCGGCATGCAGTCGATGATCATCGGGGATGTCGTGCCGCAGGGGCAGCTCGCCGCGGCGTCACTGCTCGTCAGTGTCCCCGTCGTGGTCATGTACGCGTTCGGCCAGCGCTTCCTCACCGAAGGGCTCACCGCGGGCGCGGTCAAGGGCTGACCGGCCCGCGGCCCGCGAGGTCACTGTCGGGGCCACCTGGGCCGGCTCGCCGGTCAGCGGGCGGTGGCACCGTGGCCCCGACGGGTCCGTGCGCCGCCCGCGTGGACGCGATGTCACGCGGGCGGCCGTGCCGGGTCAGTCCTGCCGGTCGGATCCCGGCTCGGGGGCGTCGGCCACGAACGTCGGCACCTCGCGCCGGCGGCGCACCATGAGCAGCGCCACCCCGCCGGCGATGAGGGCGACCGCGGTCATCGTCATGCTGGTCAGCGCGACACCGGTGACCGGCAGGCTGCCGCCGGGGGTGGGCGTGACCGTGCCGGACGGGACGGCCGAGCTGCCCTCGACCGAGCCGGAGCCGCTCGGCGACGGGCTGGCCGACGGGCTGGCCGATGCGGTCGGCGACGGCGACGGGGACGGCGAGGCGGTGCTGCCGCCGGGGCAGGTGTGCGTCAGGTTGAAGTCGTCGGCCTTCGTCGCGTCGTTGTCGACGACCGCCGAGCCGTCCAGCAGCTTCCAGCCGGCCGGCACGACGACCCAGGCCTTGCTGGTGCCCTTGTCGTTGACGATGCCGTCCGGGTACGGGTCCGCCGCGTCGGCGATGTGGACGATGACCTCGCCGCCGGCGACCGGCTGGAACTTCAGCGTCAGCGACACGAAGTCGGCGTCGTTGCCGGGCAGGACGAACACGAACCCGTCGGAGCCGGCACCCCGGTACTGGGTGGGGATCTGGTCGCAGCTTTGCGTGCTGAACCCGGAAGCGGTGGCGCCGCGGTGCGCGCTGTGCAGCGGCAGCGTGACCGACGCCGCGGCGGGAGCGGCGGCCAGCACGGCGGCCACGGCGGCGCCGGCTGGCACCAGGATACGGGGCAGCCTGCGCAGTGGCAGCCGCCCGGTGGGCATGGACAACGGGGCCTCCGGTCGTGACGCGAGTTCAGTTTGCGGCCGAAGAAGCGGCAGAGGCCGGTGTGGCGTTACGCTGTACGGTTGGTCATCGTCCGCGTACGGGGCGTTCTATCGAGTCTGGTCGGTGCTCTCGCGGACTTCGAGGCGGTGCGGCACCGTGATCCGCCGCGTCGGCCGCCCGGCGCCGGCCGGGGTGAGCCGCTCGGCCAGGCACTGCAGGGCCTGCTCGGCGATCGCCGCCTTGTCCGGCGCGATCGTGGTCAGCGAGGGTGTGGCGTGCCGGCCGTCCTCGATGTCGTCGAAGCCCGTCACCGCGAGGTCCTGCGGGATGCGCAGGCCCGCTCGCAGCGCCAACGTCTCCGACACCGCCCGCCCGGTGCTCGTCCTCGGCGTCGACGCCCCCGACGCGGGCAACGCCGAGCGCCACGACATGGCGGTCACCAGGGACTCCTGGGCCGCGCTGCCCCAGGCGGTCCGGGACCACCTGCACTGCCCGGTCGTGGACGAGCTCACCCCGATCAACCAGAAGCACACCATCGAGGGTCTCGTCATGGGCGCCGCCGGGTAACGGCCGCCCGCGGTCCCCACCCCGACGGGGGCGGGGCGCTCGCGTTCAGGGCGCCGGCGTCAGGGGCTTCTCGAACCAGTGGTGCGCGTACGCCTCGTCGTTGTAGGCGGGCACCTCCGCGTAGCCGCTGGAACGGTACAGGCGGATCGCCTCGACCAGGTTGCGGTTGGTGTCCAGGCGCACCGAGCGGTGGCCGGCCTCGGCGGCGCGGCGTTCCAGGTCGGCGAGGATGCGGCGGCCGACGCCGAGGCCGCGCACGGTGGCCGACACCCACAGGCGTTTGATCTCGGCGGGGGCGTCGCGGTGCAGCTTCAGGGCGCCGCAGCCGACCGGCTCGCCGGACAGGGTGGCGAGCAGGAACACGCCGCGCGGCGGGACCAGGTCCTCGTCGTCGACGGGGGCGCTGACGGCCGTGTCGAAGCCGCCGTCGAAGCGGTGCGCCAGCTCGCGGGCGTACGCGCGCAGGCACGAGCGGGCCCGCGGGTCGCCGGGCGGGCACGGGGCGAGCTCGACCATCGAGGCCATGAGCAGCCGCTCGACCTCGGCCATCGCGGTCGCCAGGCGGGTGCGCTGGCCGGTGCTGAGCGGGCCGAGGATCGACTGCGCCAGGTCGTCGGAGCCGCGGTCGAGCAGCTCCCACTCAGCCCGGCCGGCGGCGGTCAGGGCCACCTCGCGGACGCGGGCGTCGCCACCCGTACCGGCGGCGACGACGACCAGGCCGTCGGACTCCAGGGCCCGCAGCAGGCGGCTCAGGTAGCCGGCGTCCAGGTCGAGCCGGGCGCGCAGGGCGGCGACCTCGGCGCCGGCCGGGCCGATCTCCCACAGCAGGCGGGCCTGGCCGAGCGGGCGGCCCCGGGACAGGTACTCGTCGTCGAGCGCGCCGACGCGCTGCGTCACGGTGCGGTTGAAGCGGCGGACGGTCGCCACCAGGTTCTCGGTCACATGTCTGACTATAGTCAGGTAACTCGGCGTGGTGGCGAGCGGCAGGCATACTCGGCGCGGTGAGACGATCAACCGGATGGCCCCTGGCCGCGGCGGCGCTGCTGCTGCTCGGCTGCCTCGGCCCGTTCGCGGACACCTTCGACGAGGCCGTCCAGGACACCCCCGCCGACTACGACGAGTGCTGCATCGACGCCGACCGGGCCCTGCTGGAGCGGCTCGCCGGCGTCCCGGTGACCGCGGCGGCCGGCGGCGACCTCGACACCGTCCGCATCGACGCCGTGGTCACCACCAGGCAGCTCGACGCCGCCACGGAACGCGACGTGTCCTGGGGCAAGGACGGCGACGGGCTCATCGCCAACACCGACACCACCGAATACGTCCTCGCCCTCGTGAGGCGCCCGGCGGGCGGCGACCAGAAGGCGCGGATCCTGACCACGGTGACCGTCTTCGCCCGCCCCGCCGACGCGTGGCGCACCAGCTGCCCGTCGGCGACCGCCTGTACGCTCCCGGCGGTGTACGAGTCCGCCCCCCTGGTCGATCCCTCCGACGGCAGCCCCGTCGCCTCCATGATCATTGCCATGCGGGTCCCCGTCGGTCATACCGTGCTGCTCACGACAGATCCGCCGAAGGCCGCCGGCCCCGCCGTCGACCTGCGCACCGGCCGCGCCGCGAAGTTCCCCGCCCGTGCGTAGCCGCCTGCTGGGCCTGCTCGGGGTCGCCCTCGCCCTCGCCGTCGCGTTCGCCGTCCGGGCCGTCGACGACGGGGCGCTGCGCCAGTACTCCGGCACCGCCCTCTACGCGTCGATGATCTACGCCGGTGTGTACGTGCTGCGCCCCCGCACCACCCCGCTCGCGGCGGGCGCGGCCGCGATCGCCTGGTGCTGGGCGGTGGAGCTCGCGCAGCTGACCGGCATCCCCGCCGAGCTGTCCTCCCGCAGCATCCTCGCCAGATATGCCCTCGGCGTGACGTTCGACGCCGCGGACCTCGCCTGGTACCCGGTCGGCGTCGTGCCCCTGGTCCTGATCCACCTGTTTCTCACAAGAAAGTTTCACGGCCTGACCTGGGCGGACGGCCGCGCGCGACGGTGAAACACCCGCTCCGGGGCGGTGGCGCGGTTCAATCCGCGCACCGCCACCAGGAGAGGAGCACCACCATGCGCAGGAGGATTCTCGGCGCAGTCGCGGCGCTCGGGGTCGCCGCAGCCACGACCGTCATGGCCGTGGCTGCCTCGACTCCGGCCCGGGCCGCCCCCGCGTACAACTACGCGGAGGCACTGCAGAAGTCGATCTGGTTCTACGAGGCCCAGCAGGCCGGTCCGAAGCCCGCCTGGAGCCGCGTCGGCTGGCGCGGCAACGCCGCCACGACCGACGGCGCCGACGTCGGTCTCGACCTGACCGGCGGCTGGTTCGACGCCGGTGACCACGTCAAGTTCGGCTTCCCCATGGCGTTCTCCACCACCATGCTCGCGTGGGGTGCCGTGGAGTACCGCGACGCGTACGCGCAATCCGGCCAGCTCACGCACCTGGTCAACAACCTGCGCTTCGTCAATGACTACTTCATCAAGGCCCACCCGTCCGCGAACGTCCTCTATGGACAGATCGGCTCCGGCAACCCCGACCACGCCTGGTGGGGCCCGGCCGAGGTGATGCCGATGGCGCGGCCCTCGTACAAGATCGACGCCACCTGCGGCGGGTCCGACCTCGCGGGCGAGACCGCCGCCGCCATGGCCGCCTCCTCGATCGTGATCCGCCCGACCGACGCCGCGTACGCCGACAAGCTCGTCACCCACGCCAAGCAGCTGTACGCGTTCGCCGACGCGGTACGCCGCAAGTACAGCGAGTGCATCACCGACGCGGCCAGCTACTACAACTCGTGGAGCGGTTTCAACGACGAGCTCGTCTGGGGCGCCATCTGGCTCTACCGCGCCACCAACGACGCCTCCTACCTCGCCAAGGCCGAGGCCGGCTACGACAACCTCAGCAACGAGAACCAGACCACGACGAAGTCCTACAAGTGGACGATCGCGTGGGACGACAAGTCCTACGGCGCCTACGTGCTGCTGGCCAAGCTCACCGGCAAGCAGCGCTACATCGACGACGCCAACCGCTGGCTCGACTACTGGACCGTCGGGGTCAACGGCCAGAAGGTGCCCACCTCCCCGGGCGGCCAGGCCGTCCTGGACAGCTGGGGCTCGCTGCGGTACGCCGCCAACACCTCCTTCGTCGCCCTGCTCTACAGCGACTGGCTCACCGACGCCACCCGCAAGGCCCGCTACCACGACTTCGGCGTGCGGCAGATCAACTACATCCTCGGCGACAACCCCCGGCACTCCAGCTACATGATCGGCTTCGGGGCCAACCCGCCGCGCAACCCGCACCACCGCACCGCGCACGGGTCCTGGACCGACCAGATCACCAACCCGGAGGTCTCCCGGCACGTCCTGTACGGCGCGCTCGTCGGCGGGCCCTCGTCACCGAACGACGCGTACACCGACAGCCGGTCCGACTACGTGATGAACGAGGTCGCCACCGACTACAACTCCGGGCTCACCTCCGCCCTGGCCCGCATGTACGGCGAGTACGGCGGCACGGCGCTGGCCGGCTTCCCGGCCGCGGAGACCCCCGACGGCGCCGAGATGTACGTCGAGTCGTCGCTCAACACCACCGGTAACGGCTTCACCGAGGTCAAGGCGATGGTCTACAACAAGTCGGCGTGGCCGGCCCGGACCCTCGACCAGGGCTCGTTCCGGTACTACTTCACCCTCGACGGCGCGACCACCCCGGCGCAGATCTCGCTGACCAGCGCGTACAACCAGTGCTCCGCACCGACCGGGCCGACCCTGGTCAGCGGCAGCACCTACTACGTCACGGTCAGCTGCGCCGGACAGAAGATCGCCCCGGCCGGGCAGTCCGCGTGGCGGCGCGAGGTCCAGTTCCGCATCTCGTCCGCGGGCACCTGGGACACCAGCAACGACTGGTCGTTCCCGGCCGGCGGCGCCACGCCCGGCCCGAACTCGCACATCACCCTGTACGACGGCGCCACCAAGGTCTGGGGCGACGCCCCCGGCACCGGCCCGGCCGACACCACGCCGCCGTCCACGCCCGGCGCGCCGACCTTCACCAACGTCACCTCGACGTCGGTCACCGCCAGCTGGGCCGCGTCCACCGACAACGTGGGCGTCGCGTCCTACCGGGTGCAGTCGGCGGCCGGGGTCGTCGGCACCACCACCGGCACGTCCGTCGCGATCACCGGTCTCTCGCCGGCGACCGCGTACAGCTTCACGGTCATCGCGGTCGACACCTCCGGCAACACGTCGGCGGCCTCGCCCGTCGGCACCGTCACCACCGCGCCGGCGACCGGTGACGTGACCGCGCCGACGAAGCCGGGCACCCCGGTCGCGTCCGGCGTCACCAGCAGCGGCGCGACCCTCACCTGGGCCGCGTCCACCGACGCCGTCGGCGTTACCGGCTACGACGTGCTGCGCCTCGGCGGCACCGCCGGACCGGTCGTGGTGGCCACCGCCACCGGCACCACCGCCACCGTCACTGGGCTCACCGCGTCCACCGCGTACCAGTTCGCGGTCCGCGCCCGCGACGCCGCCGGCAACCTGTCCACGCTGTCCGACCCCGTCACCGTCACCACGACCGGCACCTCGACGGGCAAGAGCTGCGAGGCGACGTACCGCGTCACCGACCAGTGGGGCGACGGCTTCAACGGCGCCGTGACCGTGCGCAACTCCGGCGACCAGGCCATCACCGGCTGGACCGTCACGTTCACGTTCCCCGGCAACCAGCGCGTCACCAACGGCTGGTCCGGTGTCTGGTCCCAGAGCGGCGCCGCCGTCACCGTCCGCAACGCCGACTGGAACGGCGCCCTGGCGCCCACCGCGTCGACCACGGCCGGTTTCAACGGCTCGTACTCCGGCACCAACACCGCCCCGGCCACGCTCACCTGCACCGCGAGCTGACCCGTTCGACGGCCCCGGCGCGTCCGCGCGCCGGGGCCTACCATTGGTGGCGATGAGCGACGTCGTGATCGACCTCGACACCCCGGCGTCCGCGGCCACGCCGCCGCCGGCGGGCCGCGGCTGGTCCAGGGTCGCCGCCGTGGCGGTCTTCGCGGTCCTCGCTGCCGCACCTGCCACCGCGCCCATGCCGGTGTCCGTCGGGCACCGGCTGCCGATCCCCAGCTACTGCACCGGCGCCCCGATGCCCGGCGGCCGGCTCAACATCGTCGAGGGCGACATCTACGTCATCCTGGACGGCCCCACCCGGACCGTCATCAGCACCGGCCCCTGCCCCCACCGGTGAGCGGTCCGGAGCGCAGCGGAGGAGCCGTGAACCATGGGCGCAGTGTTGGCTCGCGGCGGCGCCGGAGCGTAGCGGAGGTGACGGCGTGAGCGGTCCGGAGCGTAGCGGAGGAGCCGTGAACCATGGGCGCAGTGTTGGCTCGCGGCGGCGCCGGAGCGTAGCGGAGGTGACGGCGTGAGCGGTCTGGAGCGGAGCGGAGGAGCCGTGAACCATGGGCGCAGTGTTGGCTCGCGGCGGCGCCGGAGCGCAGCGGAGGTGACGGCGTGAGCGACCGCAGCGAGGTGCTGTTCCTCGGCGGCCGCTCCGGGGTCGGCAAGAGCAGCGTCGCCGCCGAGCTGCACGCCCAGCTCGCCGCCGCCGACGTGCGCCACTGCGTCATCGAGGGCGACAACCTCGACCTCGCCCACCCGCCGCCGTGGGAGCACCGTCTCGCCGAGCGCAACCTCGCCGCCATGTGGGCCAACTACCGCGCCCTCGGCTACCGCCGGCTGGTCTACACCAACACCGTCAGCGTCCGGCACGTCGACGCGCTCACCGCCGCGATGGGCGACGACCCGCGGGTCACCGCCGTGCTGCTCACCTCCACCGACGCGACCGCCCGCGAGCGCCTCGCCCGGCGCGAGATCGGCACCGCGCTGCAGCGGCACGTCGAGCGCGGCGACGCCGCCGCCAGGTCTCTCGACGCGTCGGTGCCTGCGTCGGTACACCGGATCCCGACCGACGGCAGGAGCGTCGCCGGCATCGCGACGGAGATCCTGGCCTTGACGGCCTGGCATCGTTGACCACTCGGGCTCACTGCCCGGGTGGCGGCCCGAGGAGCTCGATCGCGTGCAGGGCCGCGGCGTGCCCGAGGGCGGCGGGATCGACCGGCCCGGGGTCGGGCAGCCGGCGGGCCTGCGCGGGCTCGCCGACCGCCGCGGCGAACTGCTCGAACCCCGACGGCGTGGTGATCTGCAGCGTCCGCAGGGGTTCGCCCGCGCCGACGACGAACGTGTGCGGCAGCGTGGCCGGCAGCAGCACGAAGTCGCCGGGCCCGGCCTCCAGCACCTGCCCGTCGCAGTGGAACCGCGCCGTGCCCGACAGCACGTAGAACAGCTCGTCCTCCTGCAGGTGCCGGTGCAGCGGCGGCGCGAAGCCGGGCGGGTTGACGAACTCGACGACCGTGAGCCGCCCCCGCGTCTCGGCGCCGGTCGCCTTGACCGTCACCAGGCTGCCGAGGAACCACAGCGCCTCGCCCTCGCCGTCGCGCCGCACGTACGGCCGTACCGCTGCCATGTCTGCCATGGTCCCTCAATTCAACATACCGATGTCTAATGAATACGTTGGTAGTATGGCTGAACCATGGGCGATGTCAACGGCCGGCCGCGGCGGCGCTACCAGTCGTCCGTGCGCGAGGAGAGCGCGCGGCGCACCCGCCAGGCGATCGTGGACGCGGCCGGCGAACTGTTCGTCGAGCGTGGGTATGTCGTCACCTCGCTGGCCGAGATCGCCGTCGCCGCCGGCGTCGCCCGCCCCACCGTCTTCACCGCCTTCGGCTCCAAGCCCGCCCTCCTGCGGCAGGTGCTCGACCAGGCGCTCGCCGGCGACGACGCCCCAGTGGCCGTCGCCGACAGGCCGTGGTTCCGCCCCGTCTGGGACGCCACCACCCCCGGGGCGGCCCTCGACGCCTACGCCGACGCCTGCGTCGTCATCGCCCGCCGCGCCGCGCTGCTGTTCGAGACCGTCCGCAGGGCGGCCGACGACGCGCCGGAGGTCGCCGAGCTGTGGGACACCCTGCAGCGCAACCGCCGGGCAGGCGCGGAGATGGTCGTCAGGCACGTCCAGACGCTCGGCGACCTGGCCCCGGGGCTCGACACGCAGACCGCGACGGACACCCTGTGGATCTTCAACGATCCCGCCCACTACGCGGCCCTGACGCTGCAGCGCGGCTGGTCCGAGGACGCGTTCCGCCGCTGGCTGGCCGGCACCATGCGCCGCGCGCTCCTGCCCGGCTGACGGATGCCCCGAACGCACGGTTGCGACACAGGCAGCGGGGCAGGGGAGGGCGTCGAGCGTGGCGCGATCGGCAACCACGTGGAGTGGAACTCATTCCGGTGCGCGGTCAGCGCCACCCGGTCACCCGTTTCGAGCGCGGCGCCGGCGAACGCCAGGCCGAAGCCGCCCGGTGTCCCGCCCGTGATGAACCGGCCACCGTCGACCCGTTCACCGGCTACCGCTACTACGCCGCCGAGCAGATCCCGTCCGCCCAGGTCATCCACCGGTTGCGGGAGCTGGACGTGCCGCTGGCCGAGGTCCGCTCGATTCTCGCCGCCGACGACCCGCAGCAGCGCGTGGACCTCATCGCCGGGCACCTGCGCCGGCTGGAGGACGAGCTCGAACGCACCCGCGCCGCCGTCGTGTCGCTGCGCCGGCTGCTGCGCCCGGACCCGGACGACCTGCGGGTCGAGCTGCGCTCCGTGCCCGCCCGCACCGTCGTCGCCGTCCGCGGCCACGTCACGCTTCCGGACTCGACCAGCTGGTACGACACCGCGATGGCGGAACTCGACGCCGCCTTCCCGCCGGCCGCGCGCACCGGCCCGCCCGGCGGCCGCTACGCCAACGAGCTGTTCACCTCCGGCGCCGGGACGATGACGGTGTACCGTCCGGTCCGCGAACCCCGCACGACCGGCCGCATCGAGGTGATCGAGCTGCCACCGGCCGACCTCGCCGTCGCCGTGCACCCGGGCCGGCACGACGACATCGACGTCACGTACGGCCGGCTGGGATCATGGGTGGTGGAACACGCCCTGGCCGTCGACGGCCCGGTCGACGAGACGTACGTGGTCGGCCCCCTCGACACCCCGGCGCCTGCCGCCTGGCGCACCGAGATCGGCTGGCCGGTGTTCCGCCTCACCCCTGGTGAGCGGCCGGCTTAATCCTTTGTCCGCCGCTTGGCGGATGAGGATGATGCGTCCCATGGACTCTTCGCATGCGGTACGCGTGGACGCGGCGACCCTGCGGCGCGCGGCTCCGCGGGACGCCGGGGCGGTTGCCGACGTGCTCATCAGCTCCCGCCGGGCCGCAGGCGACGCCATCCCGCCCGCCGTCCATCCGGATGCCGAGACGCGGGAGTGGGTCCGTACCGTGGTCGTCCCAGCGTGGGAGGTGTGGCTGGCGGAGGACACCGAGGGCCGGCCGCTGGGCGTGCTGGTGCTGGACGGCGACTGGGTGGACCAGTTGTACATCGAACCCGCCTCCACCGGCATGGGGCTGGGTTCCCGCCTCATCCAGCTCGCGAAGTCCCGCCGGCCCGACGGGCTGCAGCTGTGGACGTTCGCGAGCAACACCGCGGCGCAACGCTTCTACCTCCGGCACGGTTTCGTCGTGGCCGAGACCACCGACGGGTCCGGCAACGAGGAGCAGGCCCCCGACATCCGTTTCGTCTGGCCGGGTCCGTAGCGCCCGCGCTACCGGCTGACGGTGCCGGACATGTTGCTGACCCGGCCCAGGGTGTCGAAGTCCACCCGCAGTGTCGAGCCCTCAGGGTGGTGCGCGACCAGGGCGGCCGGCGCCGCTTCCACGCGCCACGACTGCTGGTGCAGGAACGACTCCACGGCGACCCGGTGGTCCACGGGGAAGCTCTGCAGCATCTGCCCCAGCACGCTCAGCGCCCGCTCCGGCCGGACCGGCGCGGTGATCTGCGGCGGGGCGTCGTCGAGGTGGAAGAAGACCGCGCCGCCCGGGTACGGGCCGCGGTAGTAGCACCGGCCGGTCAGCCCCGACGCGACGAGGGCGAGGCGGTGGCCGTCCGCGCGGTCGAGCGGGAACGTGGGGTCGGTCAGCTCGGCGATGCCCTCGCGGTGGCCGTGGTCGCGCAGCCAGCCGCACAGCCGCAGCAGCGCCGGCGGGAGGTTGCTCGCCTCGTTGGCCCACGCCCACAGCCAGGTGCCGTCGCCGTGGCTCTCCGTGCCGAGCAGTTGGATGTGGTACCGCAGGTCGTCGCCGAACGTGACGGTGCCGGTGCCCAGGTCGAGCTGCCAGCCGCGGTCGCCGATCAGGTCGCCCAGGGCGAGCTGGCGGGCCAGCCCGGTCGCGACGTGCTCGGCAAAGAGTTGATCAAAACTCGGCACCGCTGCAGTGTGCCAGGTGATGTCAAAATGCGCGGTGTGACGCAGGACTTCTGGCAGGCCGGCGGCTGAAGGGTCAGTCGAGGCAGAACTCGTTGCCTTCGACGTCCTGCATGAGCTGGCACGACTCGTTCTCCTCGTCGGCCAGCAGGAGCTTGCCGCGGGTCGCGCCGAGCGCCTCCAACCGGGTGCACTCGGCCTCGAGCGCGGCCAGGCGCTCCTCGCCGACCAGGCCGGTGCCGGCCCGCACGTCCAGGTGGACCCGGTTCTTGACGACCTTGCCCTCGGGGACGCGCTGGAAGTACAGGCGCGGGCCCGCACCCGTGGGGTCGGCGCACGCGGCCCACGGGGAGTCGGGCGGCAGTGCCGGCATCTCGTAGCCCAGCACCTCGCACCAGAAGCGGGCCACGCGCACCGGCTCCGCGCAGTCGAACGTGACCTGGACCTGCCTGAGCGTCGCCATCAGCCCACCATAGTCGAGCCGCCGTGTGCCATTTCCCGGCGTCCCCTTGACCGCAATTGCAGGGATAAATATGGTGCGACATCTATAAGTAAACTTGACTAACAACAGTGCCGGGAACGGAGACCCCATGCACTCCCCACCGATCAGGCGCCTCCTCGCGCTCACCGCCGCCGTGGCCTGTGTCGCCGCCCTCCAGGTCGCCGGCGCCGCGCCCGCCGCCGCGGACACCGTCGGGCCGATCACCGGTGTCGCGTCCGGCAAGTGCGTCGACGTTCCTTCCGCCAGTACCGTCAACGGCACCCAGCTGCAGATCTACGCCTGCAACGGCACCGCGGCACAGACCTGGACCGTCGGCACCGACGGTACCGTGCGCGTGCTGGGCGGCAAGTGCCTGGACGTCGCCGGCGGGGTCAACGCCAACGGCACCAAGGTGCAGATCTGGGACTGCGCCGCGGGCAACGCCAACCAGCAGTGGACGTACAACACCTCGACCCGCGCGCTGACCAACCCCGCCACCGGCAAGTGCGTCGACGTGGTCAACGGCAGCACCGCCGACGCCGCCAAGCTGCACATCTGGACCTGCAACGCGGCGCTGGGCAGCCAGCAGTGGAACCTGAGCACCGGCCCGCCACCGGCGTTCACCGACTACCAGGCCGAGGCGGCGTCGATCACCCAGGGCGTGGTCGAGTCGAACCACGCCGGCTACACCGGCACCGGCTTCGTCAACTACGACAACGTCACCGGCTCCTCGGTGCAGTTCACCGTGTCGGTGACCGCGGCCGGCAACTACCCCCTGACGTTCCGCTACGCCAACGGCACCACCGTCGACCGGCCGATGGACATCGTCGTCAACGGCACCCCGGCCGCGCCCGGGCTGTCGTTCCCCGGCACCGGCGCCTGGCCCACCTGGGCCGAGAAGACCGTTACCGCCAGCCTGGCCGCCGGCACGAACACCGTGCGGGCCACCGCCACCACCGTCAACGGCGGGCCCAACCTCGACCGGCTGCGGGTCACCGCGCCGTCGGACAGCCAGCCGCCCACCGCGCCGGGCAACCTGCGGGTCGTCGGCGTCGTGCGCCCCACCGGCGTCGACCTGGCGTGGAACGCCGCGACCGACAACGTCGGCGTCAGCCGGTACGTCGTCTACAACGGCGGCAACGTGCTCACCGAGGTCGGCGGCAACATCCTCACCGCCACGCTGACGCTGCAGCCGAACACCGCCTACGTGTTCAGCGTGCTGGCCTACGACGCGGCCGGCAACCCGTCGCAGGGCAGCAACAACCTGGCGGTCACCACCCCGCCGAGCACCGACACCCAGCCGCCGAGCACCCCGGGCGGCCTGCGCACCACCGCGGTCACCGCCAGCACCGTGTCCCTGGCCTGGAACGCCGCCACGGACAACGTCGGCGTCCGCGGGTACCGGGTGTCGCGCAACGGCACGCAGATTGCCGACGTGCCGGACCTGACCGCGTCGGACACCGGGCTCAGCCCCGCGACGACGTACCAGTACACGGTCCTGGCGTACGACGCCAACGGCAACACCTCACCGGCCAGCGCGGCGCTGAGCGTCACCACGTCGACCCAGGCCGGCGGCGGCGACCCGGTCTTCGACCGCAACGTCAACACGCAGCTGGACCTGCCGTGGGGGATCGCGTTCCTGCCCGACGGCAGCGCCCTGGTCGCCGAGCGGGACCGGTTCGAGATCGTGCGGGTCACCGCCGCCGGGCAGAAGACGGTGGTCGGCACCATCACCGAGGCGGTCACCACCACCGGCGAGGGCGGCCTGCTGGGCCTCGCCGTCGGCCCCACCTTCGCCACCGACCACTGGGTGTACGCCTTCCACACCGCCGCGTCGGACAACCGGCTCGTACGGTTCAAGTACGAGAACGGCACCATCGGCGCGAGGGAACCCCTTGTCACCGGGATCGCCAAGAACCGGTTCCACAACGGCGGGCGGGTGAAGTTCGGCCCGGACGGCTACATCTACGTCACCACCGGCGACGGCCAGGACAGCAGCCGCGCGCAGAACCTCAACTCCCTCAACGGCAAGATTCTGCGGGTCACCACGACCGGAGCGGCCGCGCCCGGCAACCCGTTCGGCACCCGCGTGTACAGCTGGGGCCACCGCAACCCGCAGGGCCTGGCCTGGGACTCGCAGGGCCGGCTGTGGTCCTCGGAGTTCGGCGACAACACCTGGGACGAGCTCAACCTCATCACCCCGGGCAGCAACTACGGCTGGCCGACGTGCGAAGGGTCCTGCAGCAACCCGAGCTTCGTCAACCCGGTGCGGCAGTGGAGCACCTCGTCCGCCTCGCCGAGCGGCATCGAGATCGTCAACGACTGGATCTACATGGCGGCCGTGCGCGGTACCCGCCTGTGGGTCATGAAGATCACCGGCAACACCACCGACACGCCGCGGGCCTTCTTCAACGGCTCCTGGGGCCGGCTGCGGACCGTGGTCAAGACCCCCGACGGCGGCCTCTGGCTGACCTCCACCAACAACGACATGAACGGCGGTACCCCCACAGTGCTCAACAACGTCATCGTCCGCCTGCGGTTCGCCTCATGAGCGCGGTACACGGACGGCGGTGGCGCGTCGCCGGCGTCGTGTCGCTCGCCGCCCTCGCAGCGCTCGCCGCCGGCATCACGATCCCGGCGTGGGCCGCACCCACCCGCTACGAGGCCGAGTCGGCGACCGTCACGCAGGGCGTCGTCGAGTCCAACCACGCCGGGTACTCCGGCACCGGGTTCGTCAACACCGACAACGTGGCCGGCTCCGCGGTGCAGTGGACGGTGACCCTGCCCAGCGCCGGCAACGCCACCCTCACCATCCGCTACGCCAACGGCAGCGGCGCCGACCGGCCGGCTGACATCAGCGTCAACGGCACGGTCGTGGCCGCCACCGCGTCGTTCCCCGCCACCGGCGCCTGGACCACCTGGACCGGCAGGACCGTCACCGCGCTGCTGGCGGCCGGCACCAACACCGTCCGGGTGTCCGCCACCACCGCCCAGGGCACCGCCAACCTCGACTACCTCGACGTCGAGGTCGGCAGCGCGCCGGCCGAGACGCTGCTGTCGCGCGGGAAACCGGCGACCGCCTCGTCGATCGAGGACGCCACCCTGCCGGCCGGCAACGCGGTCGACGGCAGCACCACCACCCGCTGGGCCAGCGCCGCCGGCGCCGACCCGCAGTGGCTGCGGGTGGACCTCGGCGCGCCGTCCGCCGTCACCCGGGTCACCCTGAACTGGGAGGCGGCGTACGCGACCGCGTACCGGATCGAGGTCTCCGCCGACGGCGCGGCCTGGACCAGCGTGTACAGCACGACCACCGGCAACGGCGGCGTCGACACGATCTCCGGGCTCAGCGCCACCGGCCGCTACGTGCGCGTCGTCGGCACGGCCCGGGGCACCCAGTGGGGCTACTCGCTGTGGGAGTTCGAGGTGTACGGCACGGGCCCGAGCACCCCGCCGGCGGGCACCACCCCGGTCGCCGTCAACGGGCAGCTGCGGGTCTGCGGTGTGCGGCTGTGCAACCAGTACAACCAGCCGATCCAGCTGCGCGGGATGTCCACGCACGGCATCCAGTGGTACCCGCAGTGCGTCACCGACGCCTCGCTCGACGCCCTCGCCACCGACTGGAACGCCGACGTGCTGCGGGTGTCGATGTACGTGCAGGAGGGCGGGTACGAGACCAACCCGCAGCTGTTCACCGACCGGGTGCACGGCTACATCGAACAGGCCACCGCCCGCGGCATGTACGTCATCGTCGACTGGCACATGCTCACCCCGGGCGACCCGAACTACAACCTCACCCGGGCCCGCACGTTCTTCACCGCGATCGCCCAGCGGCACGCCGCGAAGACCAACATCCTGTACGAGGTCGCCAACGAACCCAACGGCGTCGGCTGGCCCGCGATCAAGAGCTACGCCGAGCAGATCATCCCGACCATCCGCGCCCAGGACCCCGACGCCGTCGTCCTGGTCGGCACCCGGGCCTGGTCGTCGCTCGGCGTGTCCGACGGCGCCACCGAGGCCGAGGTCGTCGCCAACAAGGTGAACGCGACGAACATCATGTACACGTTCCACTTCTACGCCGCCTCACACGGCAGCGCCTATCTCAACGCCCTGTCCCGCGCCGCCGACCAGCTGCCCATGTTCGTCACCGAGTTCGGCACCCAGGAGGCCTCCGGCGACGGCCCGAACAGCTTCACCCAGGCACAGGCGTACCTCGACCTGATGGCCGCCAAGAAGATCAGCTGGACCAACTGGAACTTCAGCGACGACTTCCGCACGGGCGCCGTCTTCACCACGGGCACCTGCGGCGCCGGCCCGTACACCGGCACCAGCCGCCTCAAGCCCGCCGGCGTCTGGGTCCGCGACCGCATCCGCACCGCCGACACGTTCCCCACCGGCTGACGGATCCGGGTGGGGTGGCCCGTGCGACCGCGGGCCACCCCACCGCGGAAAACCGCGTGCACGCTGGTGTGCGGGCGTGATGCGATCGGGTATGGGCATCGATCGGGACGGTCTGGGCGACCGGATGAAGGCCTATGAACGGGCGACGCAGGCGGTCCTGCCGCGGCGCACCCACACGCTGCTGCGCGTCGACGGCCGGGCGTTCCACGCGTACCTGCGCGGGGCGGTGAAGCCGTACGACGAGGTGTTCATGGCGGACATGGACGCCGTGGCGGCGGCGCTGTGCGCGGAGATCGCCGGCAGCGTGTTCGCCTACGTGCAGTCCGACGAGGTGTCGGTCCTCGCGGTCGACTTCGCCGGCGCCGGCACGCAGCCGTGGTTCGGCGGCGAGGTGCAGAAGTGGTGCTCCGTGGCCGCGTCGGTGGCGACGGCGACGCTGAACGCGCGGCGGCCCGGGAAGCTCGCGCTCTTCGACGCCCGGGTGTTCACTGTCGCCGACCCGGCCGAGGTGGCCCGGTACTTCATCTGGCGCCAGCGCGACGCGGTCCGCAACAGCGTCGCGATGGCCGCGCGGGCGGTGTTTCCGCAGTCGCGCCTGCACGGGGTGTCGTCCGGGCAGGCGCAGGAGATGCTGTTCGCCGAGCGAGGCATCAACTGGAACGATTACCCGGCCGGCTGCCGGCGCGGGCGGGTCGTGGTCAAGGAGTCGGGGGAGCGCGACGTGACGTTCGTCCACCAGCGCACCGGCGTCGAGCAGACGGTGACGGCGCTGCGCTCGTGGTGGGAGGTCCGGCCGGCACCACGCTTCACCGCCGAGCCGGACGGGTTCCTCGCCACCACGATCCCGGCGGTGCCGCCGCTCGGCGCCGCCGCCTGACAGCCGGCTTCCGCGAGTCACCGGACCCCGCGGAAGCCGGCACGTACCTCAGAAGCGCTTCGCTGCCTCGACCGCGTCGGCCGTGGCGAGGGCTCGGCCCGCCTCGGCGTCGGCGGTGGCGAGGTTGGGGCGGAACTCGACCGTGGTGAGGTCGGTGATGCCGGCCCAGCGCAGCCAGTCGTCGAAGTACGGGCGCTGGAAGTCGGCGCCGAAGGCGGGGCCGCGGCCCTCGCCGTACACGGCGCTGGTGTAGATGACGGCGGCCTTGCGGCCGGTGAGCAGGCCGGTGTAGCCGGTGGCGGGGTCGAAGCCGAAGACCAGGCCCGGCTGGCTGACCACGTCGATGAACTGCTTGAGGATGTACGGCACGCCGGCGTTCCACATGGGCACCGAGAAGAGCAGCTTGTCGGCCGCGGCGAAGCGGTCGAAGGCGGCGCGGGCGGCGGTCCAGGCGGCGGCGCCCGCGCCGGTCGGCTCGACGCCGGCGAACACGTCCATCTTGGCGCCGGCGGCCGCCGGGCCGAAGGCGGGCAGCGTGCCGTCCCACAGGTCCCATTCCTCGACGGTGTGGGCCGGGTGCTGCTCCCGGTACACCTGCAGAAAACGCGACGCGAGTGCGAGGGACTCCGAGCGTGCGCCGCGCGGGGACGCCGAGATGTGCAGCAGCTTGGTCATGACGGGACCTCCATCGGAAGATGCGCAAAAAGTGTGTGCGCACGCACTAAGTTAGCCACGTGTGTGCGCACGCACAAGAGTTGGTACGGTGTGACGATGGACAACACGGCCGCCTGGGCGGGCCTGCTGCGGGTGCACGCCGCGCTGGTCCCGGTGCTGGACCAGGAGCTGCAGCAGGCCCACGGGCTGCCGCTGACCTGGTACGACGTGCTGCTGGAGCTCAACTCCGCCAAGGACCGGCAGCTGACGATGGGGGAGCTGGGCACGAAGGCGGTGGTCAGCCGCAGCCGCACCAGCCGCGTGGTCGACGAGCTCACCAAGGCCGGCCTGGTCGAGCGGGTCGCCAACCCCGCCGACGGTCGGTCCGCGTTCGCCAGGATCACCGCCGCCGGCCGGGCCAGGCTGCGCGCCGCCGCGCCGACCTACCTCGCCGGCATCGAGGCGCACTTCACCAGCAGGATGACCCCCGCCGAGGCCCGCACCGTGGCCACGGCACTGGAGAAGGTGCTCAAGGGGTAGCCACGGTCGGCCGTCAGGCAGGGTCCAGCGAGGCCCGGACGTGGCGGCGGGCGTCGTGGATGCGGGACTTGAGGGTGCCGAGCGGAATGTCCAGGTGGGCGGCGATCTCCTCGTAGGACAGCTGGCACAGATCGCGCAGCACCAACGGGCCGACCAGCTCGGCGCGGTGCGCCTCCAGCTGCTCGAGGGCGTCCAGCAGATCCAGCCGGGACCCGGCGATGACGCTGGTCGTGCGGGGGTCCGCGGCGTCGAGGGGGAGCTGGGGGGTGGCCTGCTCACTCGCCCGGCGTTTGAGGCTGCGGTACGTCTGGCGGGCGCAGTTGGCCGTCACGACGTAGAGCCACGTGGAGAACCTGGCACGGGCGTCGAAGGTGGAGATCTTCAGCGCCACCTGCAGCAGCGTGTCCTGGCAGGCCTCCTCGGCGTCCTGCAGGCAGGGCAGGATGCGCAGGCACTGGCGCAGGACCTGCGGGGCGATACGGGCCAGCAGCGTGTCGCGCGCGGCCACGTCGCCGTTCGCGGCCAGCGCCGCCAGCTCCTCGATGTCGTTCAACGTCTCCCCCGGAAAGTTTGCTGGGTGGCTGATAATACGAGCGTGCCAGTGCCTGACAAGATCGGTCGATATCGCGTGCTGCGGCGGATCGGGTCGGGCGCGTTCGCGACCGTGTGGCTCGGGGCCGACGACGCCCTCGACGCGTCGGTGGCGATCAAGGTGCTGGCGGACAACTGGACCTACCACGCCGACCTGCGGGCCCGGTTCGAGGAGGAGGGGCGGATCATGCGGCGGGCCGACTCGCCGCTGCTGGTCCGGGTGCTGGACGTCGGTGAGCTGCCGGACGGCCGGCCCTACCTCGTGATGCCGTTCGCCGCCGGTGGCTCCCTCGCCGAGCGGCTCGCCGACGGGCCGCTGCCGGTCGAAGAGGCGCTGCTGGTGGCGGCCGACATCGCGGATGCCGTGGCGGTGCTGCACGAGGCCGGGGTGCTGCACCGCGACCTGAAGCCGTCCAACGTGCTGTTCCAGCCCGCGCCGGGCCGCGACCGGGTCCTGGTCGCCGACCTCGGCCTGGCCAAGGCGCTGGCCACCGCCTCCGGGTTCACGATCGCCGCCGGTACGCCCGGCTACGCGGCACCCGAGCAGGCCCGCCTCGGCGGCGGGCTGGACGTGCGGGCCGACGTCTACGGCATCGGCGCGACGCTGCACCACATGCTCACCGGCCGCCCACCGGTCCCCGGCGAGCGGCCCGCCGGGAAGAAGCCGGTGGGCGACATCGTGCGCCGGGCCCTGCACCCCGACCCGCGCAAGCGCTTCGAGTCGGCGGCCGAGCTCGGCGCCGAGCTGCGGTCGGCCGCCGACTCGATCGGCCAGGTGACCCGCCGGCGCAAGGTGTGGCGGACGGCGACGCTGGTGGCCGCCGCGGCCGCGGTGCTGGCGGTCAGCGCGGGCTCCGCCGCCGCGGGCGGGCCGCCACCGGGCTGGGTCCGGGTGCGTGACGCCGGCGGCGTGCTGTCGATCGCGGTGCCGCCGGCGTGGGCGGGCCAGCTGCGCGACGCGGGCTGGGACCCGGCGGCGCTGCGGCTGCCCGCCGGCCACGCGCCGGGCCTCGTGGTGACGAAGGATGTCGTCGCCTGGGCCGACCCGGCGAGCGTGCTGCCCGGCGTCTTCGCCGGCGCCTTCACCACCGGAGGCCCGCAGCCCGTGCTGCCGGAGCATCCTGCACCCTGCGTCCGCCGGCCCGACCGCACGCTCGCCGTCGCCGGCGGACAGGCCCTGATCCGGCGCTGGACGGCCTGCGCCGGATCTGTCTCCTACAGCGAGGTGCTGTTCGTCGCTCGTGGCTTCGGGGTGTACGTGCAGGTCAAGCAGGTGGGTGCGGTGGACCGCACCGACGAGGTCCTGGCCGGCCTGCGGCTGTCCGCCTACTCGTAGCAGTCCTGGTTCACCAGCTGCAGGGTCACCTCGGTGACCTTGTTGTTGTGCACCACGATCCGGTAGATCGCCTTGTCGTTGCCCGGCACCTTCGCGTAACCGCGGCCGTCGCTGGCGTCGCCGTCGACGCCGGTCCAGGTGGGGTACCTGCGGCGCATCTCGGCGCTGGACATGCCGATGCGGACCCCTTCCTTCGTCTCCAGGGCGTCCCAGGCGTTGATGGCGGTCACCCCCAGCCTCGGCGAGAGCATGACCCACCCGTCCTTCGGGGCGCCCCGGACCTCGGCCGTGGCGCAACCTGGGCCTGCCTCGAACGCGGTCACCACCCCGGTGGCGAGGGCCTGCTCCTTGGTCATGCCGAGCCGGATCGCGCCGTACCCGACCGGACCGAGCACCGGCTTCGTCGCGGTGGCGCTGGTCTTCGTGGCGGCCGGCGAAGATGCCTGGGCGGTGGGCGAGGCCGGGGCCGGCGTGGTGGGCGAGGTGCTGGGCGCCGCCGGACCGGCCGGGGCGGCGTCGCCGCTGCGGTGCTCGGGCGCCGGGGTGCAGGCGGTCAGCAGGAGGCCGGCGGTGAGGGCGGCGGTGAGGGTGGTGAACGTCTTCGTGCGCATCGTGAACTCCTTCGGTTGTGGTGTCGCAGGGTTCGATGCGTCCTTCGCAGGGTTTGTTCGCCGCGGCTGAGTCAGGTATGCGTCAGCGGCTTCGATCTTGCCCGCTGCCGGGCCGGTCTGCTACCCGAGGCGAGGGCTCGCAGGTGCTCCCGGCAGGCGGGCAGCGCCGTCGTCGTCGTCAGGCGGCCGCGGACCTGCGCGGCACCGGCGACGTACAGCTCGCGCAGCGCGCCGCCGAACACGACCGCGGTCGGGCTGAAGATCAGGCGGACAGCAGCGAAGACACCTGCGGGGAGTACGTGGCGTGCAGGACGAGCGCGGCGCCGCCGATGACGGCGGAGTCGACGCCGAGCGGGGAGACGGCCACGTCGACGACGCGGATGTGGCGGGCAAGGGGGCGGGTGGCCAGGGCCCGGACCACGGCCTGGCGGAAGCGGCCCTCGACGTGGCGGATGCCGTGGCCGCCGAGGATGACGAGGTCGACGTCGACGATGTTGACGACATTGACCGCGACGATGGCGAGGTGCTCGGCGGCTGCGTCGATGACGGCGGTGGCCAGGGGATCGCCGGCCGCGGCGGCGAGGCAGATCGCCGGATGGTCCACGGCGGCCGGGTCGGTGCGGTACAGCGCGGCGAGCGACGACGCGGCGGGATCGACGCCGGCCAGCGCCGCCTTCGCCGCGGCGCTGCGGACCAACGCCGGCGCGGCGGCGGCCGGCGCAGCCGCGGCGGTGGCGAGCAGGTGGTGGGCGGCGGCGACGATGGCCGGCGGGTTGACCAGGCTCTCCAGGCAGCCGCGGTTGCCGCAGTAGCAGTCCGGGCCGTCCGCCGCGACGGACGTGTGGCCGAACTCGGCGGCGTTCATCGAGCCACCGCGGTGCACCTGGTGGCCGAGGACCAGGCCGCCGCCGACGCCGGTGCCGAGGTGGAAGTAGGCGAAGTTGGCCACGCCGCGGCCGGCGCCGGCCCAGCGTTCGCCGACGGCGGCGGCGGTGGCGTCGTTGTCGAGGGTCACCTCGAGGCCGGTGGCGGTGGCGAGCATCTCCTTGATCGGCACGCGGCTCCAGTCGGCCAGCTGGGGCGGGGAGATGACCATGCCGACGTGCTGGTCGATGGGGCCGGGGGCGGCGAGGCCGAGGCCGAGGACCCGGTCGCGCTGGACGCCGGCCTCACGCAGGACCTCGTCGACGAGCTCGGCCATGGCGGCGGTGACGGTCGCCGGGTCGCCGGGGCGCGGGGTGGGGCGGCGGGCGGTGACGAGCGGGCGCCCGAGCAGGTCGACGACGACCGCGGCGAGCTCCACCGGGTCGAAGTGCAGGCCGACGGCGCGACCGGCGTCGGCGTTGATGCGCAGCACGGTGCGGGGCTTGCCGCCGTTGGACGTGCGGGCGCCGTCCTCGTGCACGATGCCCTCGTCGATCAGCCGCCGGACGATGCCGGACACGGTCTGCGGGGTCAGCCCGGTGTGCTGTGCGATCTCCACGCGACTGACACCGTCGGCGAGCTGAATCTGATCCAGCACCACAGCCCGGTTGTATTGCCCTACTTTAGGGAGGTTGGTACCTACCTGTCGCACGCGTTCCCGCCTTCTTGCCGGTTCCTCATCACATCCTCTCGCAGCACGTTGACTTTGTAAAACAATTTGATTTACGCTCGGACACACGCAGCTAACCGCCCGGACACGAGGCAGTGGCTCTCGGCCCCCCGCGACGCCGCGTCATTACCGGATTGTTACCAACCCGTCCAGCTGGCGGCTTTGCAAAGACTGCGATCTGAAATAAGTTGGTCGCCACAACAAATGTGCCAACTGGCGTTCCCCCGGAGGCAACATGACGAGCAGCGCTCCGGTCTTGCTGGAGATGCGGTCGATCACCAAGGAGTTTCCCGGCGTCAAGGCGCTCGAGGACGTCAACCTGGTGGTCCGGTCCGGCGAGATCCACGCCATCTGCGGCGAGAACGGCGCCGGCAAGTCCACGCTGATGAAGGTCCTGAGCGGTGTGTACCCGTACGGCTCCTACACCGGTGACATCATCTACCAGGGCACCGAGTCCCGCTTCCCGGACATCCGCGCCAGCGAGCACGCCGGCATCGTGATCATCCACCAGGAACTCGCACTGGTGCCGGGCATGTCCATCACCGAGAACCTGTTCCTGGGCAACGAGCCCCGCAGGTTCGGCGCGATCGACTGGCAGGCCGCCAACAAGAAGGCCTACGAGCTGATGGCGCTGGTGGGCCTCAAGGAAGACCCCGACACCCTCATCAAGGACATCGGCGTCGGCAAGCAGCAGCTCGTGGAGATCGCCAAGGCGTTCGCCAAGGACGTGCGGCTGCTGATCCTCGACGAGCCGACCGCCGCGCTCAACGAGAACGACTCCCAGCACCTGCTCGACCTGCTGCTCGGCTTCAAGGAGCGGGGCATCACATCGATCATGATCTCGCACAAGCTCAACGAGATCGAGCGGATCGCCGACACCATCACGATCCTGCGCGACGGGCGGACCATCGAGAGCCTCGACGTCAAGGGCGACGGGGTCAACGAGGACCGCATCGTGCGGGGCATGGTGGGCCGCGACCTGAGCAGCCGGTTCCCCGAGCACACGCCGAACATCGGCGAGGTGTTCTTCGAGGTTCGTGACTGGACGGTCCGGCACCCGATCTCCGCCGACCGCCTGGTGTGCAAGGGCTCCAGCTTCAACGTGCGCCGCGGCGAGATCGTCGGCTTCGCCGGCCTGATGGGCGCCGGGCGGACCGAGCTGGCGATGAGCATCTTCGGCCGGTCCTACGGGCACTGGCTGTCCGGGCACATCTACAAGGACGGCCAGGAGATCGAGCTCAAGACGGTCGCGGACGCCATCAAGCACGGCCTGGCGTACGTGAGCGAGGACCGCAAGGCGATCGGCCTCAACCTCCTCGACGACATCAAGACGTCGATGGTGGCGGCCAAGCTGTCGAAGATCTCCCGGCACGGCGTGCTCGACCAGGTCAAGGAGCACACCTACGCCGAGGAGTACCGCAAGAGCCTGCGGGTCAAGACGCCCACGGTCGACGAGGGCGTCACCAAGCTCTCCGGCGGCAATCAGCAGAAGGTCGTCCTGGCCAAGTGGATGTTCACCGACCCGGACCTGCTGATCCTCGACGAGCCGACCCGAGGCATCGACGTGGGTGCCAAGTACGAGATCTACGGCATCATCCAGCAGCTGGCCGACCGCGGGAAGGGCGTCATCGTCATCTCGTCCGAGCTGCCCGAGCTGATCGGCCTGTGTGACCGCATCTACACAGTGTTCGAAGGCACCATCACCGGCAACATCGACCGTCGCGATGCCAACCCGGAACTCCTCATGAAGCAGATGACCTCCACGAAGACTCAGCAGCCGACTATGAAGAAGATGCCGACGCCATGAGCCGATTCAAAGACCTGCAGAAGAACCTCTTCGGGGGCACCACCTCCAACGCCCGGCAGTTCGGGATGATCTTCGCGCTCCTGGCGACCATCCTGTTCTTCCAGTTCAAGACCGACGGGCTGACGCTCACGTCCGGCAACCTCATCAACGTCGTGAGCCAGTACTCCTACATCCTGATCCTGGCCATCGGCATGCTGATGGTGATCGTGGCCGGTCACATCGACCTGTCCGTCGGGTCGGTCGCCGCGTTCGTCGGCATCATCGTGGCCAAGGCCATGCAGGAGTGGGACCTGCCCTGGTGGCTGGGCATCCTGCTCGGCCTCGGGGTCGGCGCGCTCGTCGGGGCGTGGCACGGCTTCTGGGTCGCCTACATCGGCGTGCCGGCCTTCATCGTCACGCTCGCCGGCATGCTGCTGTTCCGCGGCGGCAACCAGTACATCGGCAACGCCGACTCGGTGCCGGTGCCGGAGGCCTTCAAGAAGATCGGCGCGGGCTACCTGAGCGAGATCGGCCCGGACACCGGGTACAACAACCCGACGTTGCTGCTCGGGCTGGTCGCCTGCCTCGCCGTGGTGTGGCGGGAGTACCGGGCCCGTCAGGTCCGCTTCGCGATGGGCGCCGAGCCGACGCCGGTGTGGGTATCGCTGATCCGCCTGGCAATCATGCTCGGCGTGATCATCTTCGCCACGCTGCGCTTCGCCGGCGGCCGGGTGGGCACCAGCTTCCCGATCTCCGGCATCATCCTGGCCGTCCTGGTCATCGCGTACGCCTTCTACACCCGCAACACGGCCGGCGGCCGGTACATCTACGCGGTCGGCGGCAACTCCCGCGCCGCGGAGCTGTCCGGCGTGAAGCTCAAGCGGGTCAACTTCTTCGTCATGATGAACATGTCGATCCTCGCCGCACTGGCCGGCATGATTTTCGTGGCCCGTTCCGGGGCCTCCGGCCCGCAGGACGGTTTGAGCTGGGAGCTGGACGCCATCGCGGCCGTCTTCATCGGCGGCGCGGCGGTCTCCGGCGGCCTCGGCACCATCAGCGGCTCGATCGTCGGCGGCCTGGTCATGGCCCTGCTCACCAACGGCCTCCAGCTGATCGGCACCGGCACCGACAAGACCCAGATCATCAAGGGTCTGTTCCTGCTCGCCGCCGTCGCGTTCGACGTCTACAACAAGAGCCAGGGCCGCTTCTCGATCATCGGGTCGATAAGCAAACCCTTCCGCCGGGAGTCAACCGGAGATCCGTCCGCACCATCCGGAACCGGACAACAGGCCGCCAAGACCCCGGTGGCCGGCTGACGCCCTTGTCCCGCCCCAACGCCCGCACCACCATCCGAAGAAAGGCACTCCCCAACATGCGCAAGTTCCTCACCAGGAGCCTCGCCGTCAGCGCGGTCGCGCTGCTCGCACTCAGCTCCGCCGCCTGCGGCGACTCGGAGCGCGAGGGCAGCAGCAGCCCCAGCGGTGCCGCCAAGGGCTTCGCCGCCGACTCGCTGATCGGCGTCGCGCTGCCGTCGAAGACGTCGGAGAACTGGGTGCTCGCCGGTGACCTGTTCACCAACGGGCTCAAGGACGCCGGGTTCAAGTCCGACGTACAGTACGCCGGTGCCTCGACCACGGTCGCGGACCAGCAGGCGCAGATCTCCGCCATGATCACCAAGGGCGCGAAGGTCATCGTCATCGGCGCCACCGACGCCGCGCAGCTGTCGACCCAGGTCAAGGCCGCGCACGACGCCGGCATCAAGGTCGTCGCCTACGACCGCCTCATCACCCAGACGCCGGACCTGGACTACTACATCGCGTTCGACAACTTCAAGGTCGGCCAGCTGCAGGGCCAGGCCCTGCTGGACGGCATGAAGGCCAAGAAGGCGACCGGCCCGTGGACCATCGAGCTGTTCTCCGGCTCGCCGGACGACAACAACGCCGGTGTCTTCTTCAACGGCGCGATGGACGTGCTCAAGCCGCTCATCGACAAGGGTGAGGTCGTCGTCGGCTCCGGCCAGACGGACGTCAAGCAGACCGCGATCCAGGGCTGGAAGGCCGAGGGCGCGCAGCAGCGCATGGACTCGCTGCTGACCTCGACCTACACCGCGGGCAAGACCCTCGACGGCGTGCTGTCCCCGAACGACACCCTGGCCCGCGCGATCATCACCTCGGTGAAGGCCGCCGGCAAGCCGATCCCGGTCGTCACCGGCCAGGACTCCGAGGTCGAGTCGGTCAAGTCGATCATGGCTGGCGAGCAGTACTCCACGATCAACAAGGACACCCGCAAGCTGGTCGCCGAGACCATCACCATGGTGAAGGCGCTGCAGGCCGGCAACGAGCCGACCATCAACGACACCAAGTCCTACAACAACGGTGTCAAGGTCGTCCCGTCGTACCTGCTCCCGCCGGTCATCGTGACGAAGGCCAACGCCGCCGAGGCGTACGCCAACGACCCGAAGCTGTCCCCGCTCACCAAGTAGCACCAGGCACCTGACGTCGTGGGTCCCCGGAACACGGTTCCGGGGACCCGCGGCTGTTCCACCCCGGGTTTCGGCCGAAGGGACCTGCCCGTGTTCACGAGCCACCAGCGAAGCACCCCGACCCAGGACTCGGTCCGCCGCCAGAACCTGGGCGCACTCCTGCGGTACGTCCACGTCAGCGGCGACACGTCGCGCGCCGAACTGACCAACCAGCTCGGCCTCAACCGCAGCACCATCGGTGCGCTCACCGCGGACCTCGCCGGCGCCGGACTGATCGACGAGGGCACCCCGCAGGAGACCGGCCGCGCCGGCCGCCCGTCACTGGTCGTGCGCCCCAGGTCGTCGCGCGTCTACGGGTACGCCCTCAGCATCGAGGTCGACCGGCTGCGCGCCGCGCGGGTCGGGCTCGGCGGCAAGGTGCTGGACAGCCGCGAGCTGCCCCGCCCGCACGGCACCGCGGTCCGCGACACCGTCACGACCCTGGCCGGGTTCGTCCGCGACATGCAGCGCACCGCGTCGCCGGACGGCGTCTTCGTCGGCAGCGGCATCGCCGTGTCCCGGATGATGCGCCACGCCGACGGCGTCGTGCGGATGCTTTCCGCCACCGTGAGCGCCGTCGATGGTGTCGCCGTCGCCGCCGGTACCGCTGCCGCTGCCGCCGATGTCGTCGCCGGCCTCGGCGCACGGCTGGGAGCCGAGCTCGGGGCGGCGTTCGGCGGGCAGCTCGGGCTCGACCGGCCGCCGATGATCGGCACGGTCGCGGACCTCGCCGCCCTCGCCGAACACACCCGGGGCGCCGCGGCCGGGCTTGACAACGTTGTCCATCTGCACGGCGACGCGGGCATCAGCGCCGGGATCATCGCCGGCGGCCGGCGCGTCACCGGCCAGGGCGGGCACGGCGGCGAGGTCGGCCACATGGTCGTCAACCCGCAGGGCCGCGAGTGCGGCTGCGGCTCGCGCGGCTGCTGGGAGACGGAGATCGCCCGGTACGTGTCGCTGGAGCGCGGCGCCGTCCGGGCATGCGTCGACGCGGCCCGGCTCGGTGACCCGGCGGCCCGCGCCGCGGTCCGGCACGCCGCGGACTGGCTCGGCTTCGGCGTCGCGAACCTGGTCAACATCTTCAACCCGACCGCGGTCGTGTTCGGCGGCGCGCTGCGCGAGCTGTACCTCGCCGGTACCGCGCAGGTCCGCGGCCGCCTGACGACGGCGCTGCCCGCCTGCCGGGAGCACCTGCGGCTGCGCACGCCGCTGCTCGGCGACGACGCGCCACTGGTCGGCGCGGCCGAGCTCGCGTTCGAGCGCCTGCTGGCGGACCCGCTGGAGACGGCCGAGTCCTGAGCGGGACCGGTCCGCGCCGGCGTCAGGCCAGCAGGATCGCCAGGTGCCGGCAGGTGGCTGCCGGCCGATGGGCCCCTCTCCGGTCGCGAAACCCCGCTCATCGAGCGTTCATCCACCGGTGGTGACCTCAGGTCCGACGTGACGTGACGACCACCGTGAGACCACGTCGGTCTGGGACGCGAGCCAGTTGAGCTGCCGCGGCCACCTCCGGGTGCCGGCGGCACCCGGAGGTGACGGCGCCCGGCCGCCCTCTCGGCGGACGGACCGCCGCTGGACGCGCCCGGGCGCGGTCAGGAAACGTCGCGGCGAAGGAGCAGGACACCGGCGGCGGTGACGGACAAAGCCGTCCACGCTGCCACGAGCAGGGCGGCCGGGCCGCCGTCCAGAGTGGACAGGACGCCGGGGGTGCCGCCGTCGGCGAACGGGACGGCGCCGAGGGCCCCGGCCAGGGAGCCGGCGGCGGTGCCCGGCAGCAGGCCGGCCACGGTCGCGACCGGGGCGAGGACGTTGCCGGTGCCGCGCAGCAGGTTCTCCACCGCGAGGGTCCACACCATGCCGAGCCCGGCGGCGAGCGCCGGGCCGCGGGCCAAGACGCCGAGCAGGACGCCGCACGCCGTCCACATCGCGTGCATCAGCAGCGCCCCGCCAGCTGCCGCGGCGAGACCCGCGAGGTCCGGCGGCGCGAATGACCGCGACTCGGCGGCGGCGACACCGGCCGCGGCGGCGAAGTTCACCGCGAACGTCGCCGCGACCAGCCCGGCGGCAACGACGCCGAGCGCGCCCAGCAGCCCTCCGAAGGCCGAGACCCGGGACGGCGCGACGATCAGGACGGTCTTCCAGGTGCCCCAGCCGTACCCGCTGCCGGCGGCGAGGGCGCCGAGGATCAGCAGGATCGCCCCGCCGAACATCGGCATCCCCTCGACGGTGGTCACGGGCACGCCGGCCGGCAGCAGACCGGCCAGCAGCGGGGCATCCTCGCTCACGGGACGGCTGCCGGTCCGGTAGGACAGGTAGTCGAAGACGTAGCCGAACAGCAGGTCGAGCGTCACCCCGACGCCGAGCAGCACCCACAGCACCGGCCACCTTCGCAGCCGCAACAGCTCCGCACTCATGCCGCACCGCCCCGGTCGCCGGCAGCGGGAACCGGGCCGGAGCCCGCCTCAGCGCCGGAAGCACCGGGAGCCGGCCCGGGGACGGCGCCGGATCCGTCCGTCAGGTCGAAGAACACGTCTTCCAGGGACCGTTCGACCGTGCGGACCTCGTACACCTCGACACCCGCGGCGACGAGTGCCCGCACCAGCGGGGCAGCTGGGCCCGCACACCGTAGCCCGGACCCGGCGAGGGTGGCCGGCCCCGCGACCAGTCCCGCGACCGACAGCGCGACGCCGAGCGGCTCGGCGCGCACGAACAGGGTCGCGTCGCCACGGATCGCCGCGACGGTGCTCTCCGCGACGAGCCGCCCGCCGTTGATCACGCCGACCCGGTCGCAGACCTCCTGAACCTCGCCGAGCAGGTGGCTGGACAGCAGCACGGTGCGCCCCTCGCTGGCCAGGTCGCGCAGCAGCCCGCGCATGGCGGCCGTCCCGCCCGGGTCGAGGCCGTTCGTCGGTTCGTCGAGGATCAGCAGGTCCGGGTCGCCGAGCAAGGCGGCCGCGACCCCGAGCCGTTGCTTCATGCCGAGGGAGTACGTGCGAAACGCCGCACCGCCGTCGAGCCCCACCCGGTCCAGGACGGTCGTGGCGGCGGTGTCCGGCAGGCCGCGGTGCCGGGCGACGACCCGCAGGTTGTCCCGGCCGGACAGGTACGGGTAGAAGCCCGGCCCCTCGATCAGCGCGCCGGTGCGCCGCGCGACGACGGTCACGGTGCCCGAGGTGGGGCGGACCAGGCCGAGGATCATGCGCAGGGTAGTAGTCTTGCCGGCGCCGTTCGGGCCGAGGAAGCCGTACACCTCTGCCGTGCGGACGGTCAGGCTGACGCCGTCGACCACGGCACGCGTGCCGTAGCGGCGAGTCAGCCGGTCGGTGGTCACCATCGTCTGGGTCATGGGACCGAGCATCGGTGTCCGCGCGCGGCGGGGCGTCAGCGTGCGGGCGGCACCGCGCATACGCAAATCGACGTATCCTCGGCCGATGCTGTCCCGGGCCTGGCACGTGGGGTGGCCGGCGCTGCTCGTCGGCGGGGCGGGGCTGGCGGGCACCGGCGGCGCCGGCGACGGCGAGACCGGCTGGACCAGGCCACCCGACCTGATCGCATACCTGCTCGTCGTGGCCGCCGCGGCCGCCACTCTCACGCTGCGCCGCCGGCCCTCGGTGACGCTCGCCGGCTGCGGCGCCGCGGTCGTGGCGTATCTGGCTGCCGGGTATCCGGTCGGACCGATCCTCGTCGCGGTCCCGGTCGCCTCGGCCGGGGCCGCCGTCGCGTGGCCGGCCGCCCGTGCCGTGCCGGCCAACGTGCTGCTGGGGCTGGCGGTGTACGTGGCCGGCGGGGTGCGCTTCGGCCTGCCGTACAGCGGGGTCGCCGGCACCTGGCCGCTGCTGGTCCTGCTCGCTGTGGCGCTGCCGACGGCGATCGGCGCCGGCGTGCGGATCCGGCGGGAGGCGCTCGCCGACCTCCACGAGGCGCACGTCCAGCGGGTCCTCGCCGACGAGCGGACCCGGGTCGCGCACGAGCTGCACGACAGCGTCGGGCATGGCCTGGCCGTGATCGCGATGCAGGCCGGGGTCGCGCTGCACGTGCTGGACCGCGACCCCGGCAAGGTCCGCACGTCGCTGGAGGCGATCCGGGCGGCGAGCCGCGACGCCCTGGACGGCATGCGCGCCGAGCTGGGACTGCTGCGCGACCCCGGCGGTGACGGGCCGCGCAGGCCGGCGGCCGGCCTCGCCGAGGCCCCGGTGCTGCTGCGGCGGATCCGCTCCGGCGGCCTGGCGATCGTCGCGGACCTGTGGGCGGGGGAGCTGCCGCCAGAGGTCGACGCCGCCGCGTACCGAATCCTGCAGGAGTCGCTGACCAACGTGCTGCGGCACGCCGGCCCGGCCACCGCCTGGGTGAGCGTCGCCCGCGACGGCGACGAGCTGGTCGTGCGGGTCCTCGACGACGGCCGGGCGACCGGCGCCGTGGCCGAGGGCAGCGGGATCGCCGGGATGCGGGCGCGCGCGGCACGGCTCGGCGGCACCGTCGACGTCGACCTCCGCCCCGGTGGCGGTCTCGCGGTCGTGGCACGGCTGCCGCTGGAGCCGCCGGGGCGGCGCCCGTGATCCGCGTCGTGGTCGCCGACGATCAGGTGCTGGTCCGCATGGGGCTGCGGACCCTGCTCGACGGCGAGCCGGACATCGACGTGGTCGCCGAGGCCGCCGACGGTGCCGCCGCGGTGGACGAGGTACGCCGCTGCCTGCCCGACGTGGCCCTGCTCGACATCCGGATGCCGGTCCTGGATGGCCTGGCGGCGCTGCGGCAGGTCACCGACGACCCCGCCCTCGACAGGGTCCGGGTCGTCATGCTGACCACGTTCGAGCTCGACGAGTACATCTTCACCGCGCTGCGCGACGGAGCGAGCGGCTTCGTGCTCAAGGACGCCCCGCCGGAGGACCTGCTGCGCGCGGTGCGGGTCGTCGCCGCCGGCGAGTCGCTGCTGTCACCGTCGGTGACCCGCCGCGTCATCGAGCGCCTCGGCGCCGCGGCGTCGCCGCTGGTGCCGCACCCGCAGCTGCACCGGCTCACCGACCGGGAACGGGAGATCGTCGCCTGGGTCGCCACCGGCCGCTCCAACGACGAGATCGCCGCCGCGCTGGTGGTGAGCCCCGCCACCGTTCGCACCCACGTCGGCCGGGCGATGGTCAAGCTGCACGCCCGCGACCGGGCACAGCTCGTCGTCTTCGCCGTCCAGTCCGGCCTGCGCCTGTGACGACCGGCTTCAGCCGGTGGGACGGGCCGCGGTGGTCACGATCGGCCGCGGGCCTGCCAGGGCCGCCGAGGAGGGGGCGCAGTGGTGGTTGCGCACGACAGGCGCGCCGGGGCGGTCACGAGCAGCCGCGCAAGCCCGACCCGGCCGGCGACGGCGTCCACACGCTAGCGCCGGGGCGACGGCCAGCCACCGTTACGCGGAGACGGCCGTGGCGCGGAAGGTGTTGCGGTACGCGATCGGCGGCACGCCGATGGCGCCGGCGAGGTGCTGGCGCATGGAGGCGGCGGTGCCGAACCCGGCCTCGGCGGCGACCCGGTCGACGGGCAGGTCGGTGGTCTCCAGCAGGCGCCGGGCGTGCTCGACGCGCTGCCGGGTGAGCCACTGCCCCGGCGTCATCCCGACCTCCTCGCGGAAACGGCGGGAGAACGTGCGCACGCTCATCCGCGCGTGCGCCGCCAGCTCGGCCAGGGAGATCGGCCGGCCCAGCCGGCCGAGGGCCCACTGCCGGGTCGCGGCCGTCGTCGCTGCCGACGGCTCGGGAACCGGGCGCTCGATGAACTGGGCCTGGCCCCCCTCGCGCCACGGCGGCACGACGCACAGGCGGGCGACCCGGTTGGCGACGGCGCTGCCGTGGTCGCGGCGGATCAGGTGCAGGCACACGTCGATGCCGGAGGCGGCGCCGGCCGCGGTGAGCACGTCGCCGTCGTCGATGAACAGCACGGACGCGTCGACGTCGACGGCGGGGAACGTGCGCTGGAAGTGCTCCGCGTCGTTCCAGTGCGTGGTGGCGCGGCGGCCGTCGAGCAGCCCCGCGGCGGCCAGCACGTAGGAGGCGGTGCAGATCGACACGATCCGCGCGCCGGGCCGCAGCCGGCGCAGCGCCGCGGCCAGGGGCGCGGGCAGCCAGTCGCGCGGCGCGTCGGGCGCGCACACGAACGGCGGCACGACCAGGGTGTCGGCGGTGCCGATGACGGTCGCGTCGTGCTGGACGGCGACGCTGAAGTCGTAGCCGGTACGGACCGCGGCGCCGTCAAGGCTGCAGGTCACGACCTCGTACAGCGGGGCGGCGGTGCCGAAGATGCGGCTGGGGATGCTCAGCTCGAACGGGTAGACCCCGTCCAGGGCGAGCACGACGACGCGATGCGGCATGGCCAGATCCTTGCACATACTGGCAATGCGGCCACTCGAAGGCCGCGGTGATCCCGGCGACGCTGGTACGCGCAACGGCAGTCAACAGATGGGAAACGACACGATGCGCGCGATTGGTCAGGACGGGTTCGGCGGCCCCGAGGTGCTGCGGGTGGTGGCGGCCGAGCGCCCCGAACCGGGGATCTCGGAGGTGCTGGTGCGCGTCCACGCGACCGGCGTGAACCCGACGGACCTGTGGCACCGCGGTACGGGCGGCCTGCTCGGCACGACGGTCCGGCTCGGCTGGGACATGTCCGGGGTGGTGCAGGAGACCGGGCTCGGGGTGACCTGGCTGCAGCCGGGCGACGAGGTGTTCGGCATGCCGCGGCTGCCCGAGGCGGCCGGCACCTACGCCGACTACGTGACGGCGCCGGCCCGGCACCTGGCCCGCAAGCCGGCCGGGTTGTCGCACGTGGAGGCCGCCGGGCTGGGCCTGGCCGGGCTGACCGCGTGGCAGGCTCTGGTCGACACCGCCGACGTGCGGGCCGGGCAGCGGGTCCTGATCCACGCGGCCGCCGGCGGCGTCGGCCACCTCGCGGTGCAGATCGCCAAGGCCCGGGGCGCGTACGTCATCGGTACCGCTCGCGCGGCCAAGCACGAGCTGGTGCGCGGCCTCGGCGCCGACGAGGTGATCGACTACACCGCCGTGCGGTTCGAGGACGTCGCCGCCGACCTGGACGTGGTGGTCGACCCGATCGGCGGCGAGTACGGCCCCCGGTCGCTGACCACGCTGCGCCCCGGCGGCATCCTGGTGTCGCTCGCCTCGCCGGCCGAGGCGTACCTGGCGGACGAGGCGCGGGGGCAGGGGCGGCGGGCCGGGTTCCTGCTCGTGCAGCCGGACCATGCGGGCCTGCGGTCCCTCGCCGACCTGGTCGAGCGGGGGCAGCTGCGGGTCGTGGTGGACACGGTGCTGCCCCTGGAGGAGGTCGCCAAGGCGCACGAGCTGGTCGCCACCGGCCGCTCGACCGGCAAGGTCGTGCTGGCCGTCAGCGACCACTGACCCGCCGCGCGGCAGATCGTTGCCGGCCGGCAACGGCTTCAGCAGCCCTTGGCCCGTTGCGCGCAGCGGTCGGCGGCGGTCTTGGCCAGGGTGCCCACCATGCCGGCGCCGGTGGTGCCGACGGCCATGTCGTTGAGCCACAGCACGTACTCGCCGCGGCGGATCGCGACGATGTCGGCGGTGACCGCGATGCCGAAGTCGGTGTCGCCGGTCATCCGCACCCCGACCGCGCGCTCGCCGAGTGTCGCCGGCAGCTGCGCCGGGGTCAGCGTGAAGCGCACCGTGATGCCGGCCAGGTCCTGGCTGAAGGACTTGCAGGTGGTGCCGGCGGCGGCGAGGCGGTCCATCGCGGGCGCGGCGCCGCCGGCCGGGAAGTGCACGAGCGCGTGGGTCAGGTACGGCCCGACGGCGCCCTTGCTGTAGGTGACGGCGGCGGCCGTGGTGCCGTCGCCGGTCACCGGGGCCAGGGACGGGCAGCCGGGGAAGTTGCCGCCGAGGGTCACCGCGCCGTCGGTGTTCGTGGCCGCCGCGACCGGCACGAACCCGCCGGGCAGGTCGGCCGGCGTCAGCAACGCGGGCCGCAGGTCCTCGGAAGCCTGGGCGTGGGCGGCGGTGGCCGGGGAACCGGTCACCGCGACGGCGGCCGCGACGGCCGCCAGCCTGTGAACCATCCTCATCGACCCAACGCTACGGACACCCCACGGCCTTCATGGCGTTTCGCCCGATATTCCCACTGTTCGTGCTCGCCGCGAGCCGGCCGTCACGCGCCGAGCTGTCCGAACGTGGTGTCCGCCTCGTCGTCGATCTGGAAGCCGGGCCCGAGGCGCCGGGCCACGGTGCGCGCGTCCACCGACATCCACCGCTGCACGGCCGCGTACGCGGGGTCGGCGATGTGGTACCGGCAGCTGCCGCCCCACCAGCCGGGCTCATAGGACACCACGTCGACGAGCCGCCCCGAGAACGGGAACCGGGCCCGGACCTGCTGCGGGATCGTGCACCCGTAATCCTCGAAGTACGGCTGGACGGTCAGCATGGCCAGTAATCGCCCGCCGTCCTCGCGCCACGCCCGTAACCGGCCGGTGCGTTGCAGCGTCCCGGATGTCCGGGTCTGCTCCCGATAGTTCCAATAGAGTTCGTCGTGTACGAGTTGAGCCGCCGCCATGCGGGCCATTGTGTCGATATGACGGGCGTCGATCGCCCGTCGTTGGACACCGTTGGACAACCCGCGCCCGGCGCTAGGATTGCCGGCGATGACGACGGTCCCGGCCGCGAGCACGCCCGCGGTCACCTTCACCAGTGGCGGCCAGACGCTCGCCGGCGTGCTGCACCTGCCGGCCGGCCCCGGCCCGCACCCGGTGGTCGTGCTCCTGCACGGCTTCCCCGGCAACGAGCGCAACTTCGACCTCGCGCAGTCGCTGCGCCGGGCCGGCTACGCGGCGCTCGTGTTCCACTACCGCGGCTCGTGGGGGATGGGCGGCGACTACGCGTTCACGCACGTGCTGCAGGACGCCGCCGCGGTCGTCGCCGCGGTGCGCGCCGAGCCGTTCGCCGCCGCGCACCGTCTCGACCCGGCCCGCGTCGCGGTGGCCGGGCACAGCCTCGGCGGGTTCGCCGCGCTGATGACCGCCGCCGCCGACCCGGCCGTGGCCGCGACCGTCTCGATCGCCGGGTTCGACGTCGGCACCGCCGCCGTGCTGTGCGCGGATCCCGTGACCCGGGCCGAGTGCGTCGAGGCGCTCGGCAGCGACCTGCTCCCGCTGCGCGGCACCAGCGGCGAGGCCCTCGTCAGCGAGATGGTCGCGGCCGGTCCGGCGTGGCGCCTGGCCGGTCTCGCCCGCGCGTTCGAGGACCGCCCGGTGCTGCTCGTCGGCACCGGCCGCGACCCCGTCACGCCGCAGGAGGTGCACCATCAGCCGCTGGTGCGGGCGTACGGGCAGCGCCCCCGCATCCGCCTGGAGCACCTGGTGTTCGACACCGACCACGCGCTGTCGGACCACCGCGTCGAGCTCGCCGGCGTCCTGCTCGACTTCCTCGGCCGCAGCCTCGGCGGGGCGGCCGCGTCACAGCAGGGCGGGCAGCTCGCGCAGTGACGTGACCCGGTGCGGCTCGTCGAGCGGCCCGGCCCCGTCGCGGTCCAGGTGCACCGCGCGCAGCCCGGCCGCCCGGGCGGGCACCACGTCCAGGTCGTGCCGGTCGCCGACGCTCACCACCGCGCCGGGCGGCAGCCCCCACTGCCGGCACGCCGCGGCGAACACCGCGGGGTCGGGCTTGAACAGCCCCAGCGCCTCGGCGGTGTAGACCGGCCCGGCCCGGTCCAGCAGCCCGATGCGGGCCAGCTTGTCGGTCTGCTGCGCCACGATGCCGTTGGTGAGCACCGCCGTGCGCAGTCCGGCCCGGTGCAGCGCCGCCAGGGCCGGTGCGGCGTCAGGATAGGGCGCCCAGGCCTGCTCGTACCCCCGCAGAAACCCGTTGAAGAGGGTGTCCAGGCGCGCCTCGTCGTCCTCGGCGGGCCGGCCGACCGCGACCAGGAAGTCCCTGACGCGGCGGCGGCGCTGCTGCTGGAACGTGATGCGCCCGGCCCGCCAACCGGCCAGGTGCCGCTCCTGCACGGTGCGCCACAGGGCCAGGGTCCGCGCGTCCGGTCCGACCCCGATCGTGGGCAGCCACCGCAGCAGCGCCGCGGTCACCGCGCCCTCGTGGTCCAGCAGCGTGCCGTCGAGGTCGAGCAGTACTCCCTGCACCGTCACGTGCGGGGATGGTACCGGTGACGAACCTGACCTATTTCCACCGGTGCTGTTGCCCTCAGCTGAGGTCGGGCACGGGCCCGTTCAGCAGCCAGGCCAGGGGCCGCGGCTCGTGCTCCGTCACGAACTCGCCGTCGCGCAGGACCAGCGCCTGCAAGGTGGTGGCCGCGTCGCGACCGACGATCCAGTAGCGGGGGACGCCGGCCGTCGCATACTCGTCGCGCTTGATGACGCGGTCGATGTGCTCGCTGTCGGGCGACACCACCTCGACCGCGAGAAGTAGTCCGTCGATGCCCGCGTAGCTGGAGCGTGCCGCGCGTGGTGGCTTGTCCTTCGCCCAGACCGTCACGTCCGGCTGCCGCCCGCCGCCGACGTGGATGCCGCAGTCGACCATGATCTGCTCGGGTCCAAACCCATTGGCGTGGAACCAGTGCACCATCTTGGCGACGGTCACCGCATGCTCCGGGTGGGCCGGCGGCATGATGGACAGCACCCCTTCTCGACTCAGCTCGTAGCGGTGATGCTCATCCGCATCCGCCATGGCCGCGACGTCGTCGAGGGTGATCGTGGTCGGCATCCGAGCGCCAACAGCCGCTGCGCTCATGTCGCTCCTCCTGTCCACGCCCGAAGCATACCGACGACCCTGCCGCGATCCGTGCCACAATGACAGATATGAGCATAAGCCCATATCACTGCCGAGGCCCGTCCGGAGCCGCCGCCGGCGCTCGCGTTCCACCTGCTGGAGGAGGGGCGGCTCACCACGCATTACCGGCTGTGCGTCTAGGCCAGGCGTTTAGGCTTGCGGCGGCATGAACTGATGCGAGGTGCCCCGGGCGACCGGGGAGAATCGGGAAGCCGGTGTGAATCCGGCACGGGCCCGCCGCGGTGATCGGGGAGCTGCCGTCCATGCGCGCCCGCGCGGCGTGCGGTCACTGGCCTGCGGGCTGGGAAGGCGGACGGTGCAGGCGTTGATCCGAGAGTCCGAAGACCGGCCTCGCGGTCACCGCCCGCCCCGCGACGGGGCGGGCCGAGCAGCGGGAGCCTGCCCTCATGAGCACCGACCTGTACGACGTCGTGCGCCGCCGCCGCGACGTGCGCGGCCAGTTCACCGGGGCGCCGATCCCCGGCGAGGTCCTCGACCGCGTGCTGAGCGCCGCGCACGCGGCCCCGAGCGTGGGGCTGACCCAGCCGTGGGACTTCGTCCTCGTGCGCGACCCCGGGCTGCGCCGCGCGTTTCACGAGCACGTCCGGCAGGAGCGGGCGACGTTCGCCGCGACCCTTGACGGCGAGGCCGCCGGGACGTTCGCCCGGATCAAGATCGATGGGGTGCTGGAGTCGACGATGTCGGTGGTCGTCACGTACGACGCCGGCCGCGGCGGACCGGGAGTGCTGGGGCGGCACGCGATCGCCGACGCCGGCCTCTACTCGGTGTGCCTCGCCATCCAGAATCTGTGGCTCGCCGCGACCGCCGAGGACCTGGGCGTGGGGTGGGTGTCGTTCTACCGCGAGCCGTTCGTGCGTGAGCTGCTGGGCATCCCCGAGACGATCCGCCCGGTCGCGTGGCTGTGCCTCGGGCCGGTGACGCACCTGGAGACGGTGCCGGACCTGGAGCGGCACGGCTGGCGGCACCGCACCCCGCTCGCCGCGGCGCTGCACCACGACCGCTGGTAGCTGTCGGTTGGCTCCAGCTCACCCGGCGGCGCTTGTCGATTCTGCCGCACTGCGGTTCGTCGTACAGCTGGACGGGCACGACAACGGGCCCGATGGACGAATGGGACGGACAATGGCGAAGTACCTGATCCTCATCTACGGCGACGAGCAGCGCTGGGACGCCGAGACCGAGCAGGAGCGGCGGGCGAAGGAGGAGGGCCACCGGGCGTTCCACGCCGCGGCCGGGACCGGCGTCCTGCACGGGCAGGAGCTGGAGGGCTCGGCGACCGCGACGACCCTGCGTGGCTCCGGCGGCGGGCGGCTCGTCACGACTGACGGGCCGTTCCTGGAGTCGAAGGAGGCCCTCGGCGGGTTCTACGTCGTCGAGGCCGCCGACCTCGACGCGGCGATCTCCCTGGCCGCGCTGCTGCCGGAGCTGGCCTCCGGGCACGGTGGCGTCGAGATCCGCCCGATCGTGGACCACGGGTGAGCGAGGCGGTCGCCGAGGCGCACCGGCGCGAGTGGGCCCGGGTGCTCGCCGCGACGGTGCGCCTCACCCGGGACCTGGACCTCGCCGAGGAGTGCGTCCAGGACGCGTACGCGCAGGCGCTGCGCTCCTGGCCCGTCGACGGTGTCCCGGCCCGCCCCGGCGCGTGGCTCACCACCGTCGCCCGCAACCGCGCCCTGGACGTGCTGCGCCGCGAGACCGCGCTGCGGCGGGCGCTGCCGCTGCTGGTGACCGGCGAGGCCACGCCCGGGCCGGGGGAGGACGACGACCGGCTCCGCCTCGTCTTCACCTGCTGCCACCCGGCGCTGTCGCGGGAGGCGCAGGTCGCGCTCACCCTGCGGCTCGTGTGCGGGCTGTCGACCGCCGAGGTGGCCCGGGCGTTCCTGGTGCCGGAGCCGACGATGGCGGCCCGGGTCACCCGCGCGAAACGCAAGATCAGTGCGGCCCGCATCCCGTACCGGGTGCCGTCGCCGGACGAGCTTCCCGAACGGCTCGGCGCCGTGCTCGACGTGGTGCACCTGGTCTTCACCACGGGCCACGCCGCGCCGGTGGGGGAGCGGCTGGTGCGCCAGGACCTGGTCGACGGCGCCGTCGGCCTGGGCCGCATGCTGCGGCTGCTGCTGCCGCGCGACGCCGAGGTCGCCGCGCTGCTGGCGCTGATGCTGCTCATCGATGCCCGCCGCGACACCCGCAGCGCCCCGGACGGCCGCCCGCTGCTGCTGTCGGAGCAGGACCGGTCCCGGTGGGACACCCGGCAGATCCGGGAGGGCGCCGACCTGCTGGCGTTCGCGCTGCGCCGGGGCGGGCCCACCCGCTACGCCGTGGAGGCCGCGATCGCCGCCGTGCACGCGGAGTCCCCGTCGTGGGAGGCGACCGACTGGCCGCAGATCGTCGCCCTGTACAACGTGCTGCTGGACCTGTGGCCGTCGCCGGTCGTGGCGCTGAACCGGGCCGTCGCCGTGGGCCTGCGCGACGGACCGGCCGCGGGGCTGGCCGCGCTCGAGCCGCTGCTGGACGAGCCGGCCCTGGCCGCGTACGCGTACCTCAGCGCCGCCCGCGCCGACTTCCTGCGCCGCCTCGGCCGCCGCTCGGAGGCAGCGGCCGCGTACCAGGAGGCCCTGGCGTTGACCGGCAACGACGCCGAGCGGGCGTTCCTGGCCGGCCGGCTCGCCGAGGTCAGCGGGTGATGAGGTCGTTCGCGGTGCGCAGTGCTGGGGCGGTGCGCCAGGCGGGGTCGTCGGGGGCGGGGAGCGCGGTGCCGGTCACGTGGAGGGTTACTGATTCGCGGGGGAGGAGGGTGATGAGTTGCCGGTCGGTGTCGGCGGTGGGGTCGAGCCGGTCGGCGAAGAGGGTCAGGTCGCGGACGAAGGTGTGGGCGGTGATTTCCACTGTTGCGCCGTCGGTGGTGGGGTGGACGACGATGTCGAGTTGGGCGGGTGGGTAGGTGAGGTGGATGTCTTCGGCGAAGTAGTGGTGGGCGCTGTGGGCGGTGATGAGTTCGTGGTGGGGGTTGTCGGGTGTGGTGATGTCGGCGGGTAGTGGCATGGTGGCGGCGGCGCCGGGTGGGATGTTGATGGTGATGGTGGTTTTGGCGCGGGGGTGGCCGGTGAAGGTGATTCGTTGGACGTCGATCTGGGTGTGCCAGGTGGTG
>NZ_JBFAIC010000025.1:67508-135118 GCF_040654515.1 Dactylosporangium sp. NPDC050688 | reverse complement strand
GCGGCCCCTCACCACACCCCACATTCCCACCCCCCCTGTTCCCCCCCGCCCCCCCCCGCGCCCCCCCCCCCCCCGGGCCCCCCCCCCCCCCCCCCCCACAACTGTAAGGGACGGTGTGGGACAGACCCATGCCGTCGTCTACATGGTCACTCCGGCGGCGTCGGCGACGAACGAGCGCTAGGCAGCGCGTAGCCTTGACGCGGAATCCGTGACCCTCAGGGCCTGGGTCGGGTAGGAATCGGGCTGCGACCCATGCCCTGGCAACTCCGTTTGGAAGAGGCGATCAACAGCCGTGTCGACCCAAGCGACCAACTCGCAGGAGAACCCCTTGGCGGGTTTCGGCCCAAACGAGTGGATCGTCGAGGACATGTACCAGAGGTACCTCGCCGACCCGGCCAGCGTGGACCCCGCGTGGCACGACTTCTTCGCCGACTACAAGCCCAGCGGGGACGGTGCCGAGGCCAGCTCGGCGGCGCCTGCCGAGGCGGCTGAGCCGGCGTCCGTCACCACCCCCGCTGCCGCAGCTCCGCAGGCCGCCGCCCCCGCCGCTCCCCCGGCCCCCGCGGCCTCCACCGCCACCGCGGCATCCCCCGCCGCCGCGATGCCGGCACCCGCCGCGCCGGCGCCCGCGCCCGCCAAGCCGGCCCGGAAGGCCGCGCCCGCCGCGGTGCCCGCCGGAAGGCCCGCGCCGACGAAGCAGGTGCCCACCACCCCCGGCGGCGCGAAGCAGGTCCCGTTGCGCGGCGTGGCCGCCCGCATCGTGCAGAACATGGACGCCTCCCTGGAGGTGCCGACGGCCACCAGCGTGCGCGCCGTGCCGGCGAAGCTGCTGTCCGACAACCGCATCGTGATCAACAACCACCTGGCCCGCGGCCGCGGTGGCAAGGTCAGCTTCACACACCTGATCGGCTTCGCGATGGTCCGGGCGCTCGCCGCACACCCGGAGATGAACAACGCCTTCGCCGAGATCGACGGCAAGCCGAACCTGATCCAGCCCGAACACGTCAACCTGGGCATCGCGATCGACCTGGCCAAGCCCGACGGCTCGCGCTCCCTCGTGGTGCCGAGCATCAAGGCCGCCGACACCATGGACTTCCGCCAGTTCTGGTCGGCCTACGAGGAGATCGTCCGCCGGGCCCGGCGCAACGAGCTGACCATGGACGACTACGCCGGCACCACGGTCTCGCTGACCAACCCGGGCGGCATCGGCACCGTGCACTCGATGCCGCGGCTCATGGCCGGGCAGGGCACGATCATCGGCGTCGGCGCGATGGAGTACCCGGCGCCCTACGCCGGCATGTCCGACGAGACCCTCGCCGACCTCGGCATCAGCAAGATCCTGACGCTGACCAGCACCTATGACCACCGCATCATCCAGGGCGCGCAGTCCGGCGAGTTCCTGAAGGTCATGCACGAGCTGCTGCTCGGCGAGCACGGGTTCTACGACCAGATCTTCACCGCGCTGCGGATCCCCTACGAGCCGGTCCGCTGGGTCCGCGACGTCGCCCGCACCTCCGAGGGGCAGATCGACAAGGCGGCCCGGGTCGTCGAGCTGATCCACGCCTACCGGGTCCGCGGCCACCTGATGGCCGACACCGACCCGCTGGAGTTCCGCATCCGCCGCCACCCCGACCTCGACGTGCTCGAGCACGGGCTGACGCTGTGGGACCTCGACCGGGTCTTCCCCGTCGGCGGCTTCGCCGGCAAGCAGAAGATGAAGCTGCGGGCCGTCCTCGGCGTGCTGCGCGACTCCTACTGCCGCCGCGTCGGCGTCGAGTACATGCACATCATGGACCCGGAGGAGCGGCGCTGGATCGCCGAGCGGGTCGAGCGGCCGTACGAGAAGCCCGACACCGTCGAGCAGAAGCACATCCTGAACCGGCTCAACGCCGCCGAGGCGTTCGAGACGTTCCTGCAGACGAAGTACGTGGGGCAGCGCCGGTTCTCCCTGGAGGGCGGCGAGTCGCTGATCCCGCTGCTCGACGAGATCCTGCAGAACTCCGCCGAGGGCGGCCTGGACGAGGTCGTCATCGGCATGGCGCACCGCGGCCGCCTCAACGTGCTGGCCAACATCGTCGGCAAGCCCTACGAGAAGATCTTCTCGGAGTTCGAGGGGCACCTGGACCTGAAGTCCGCGCACGGCTCCGGCGACGTCAAGTACCACCTGGGCATGACCGGCAAGTTCACGCACCCCGACGGGGAACACGCCACGACGGTGTCCGTGGTCGCGAACCCGTCGCACCTGGAGGCGGTCAACCCGGTCCTCGAGGGCATCGTGCGGGCCAAGCAGGACTCGATCGACCTCAAGCTCGAGGGCTACACGGTGCTGCCGCTGCTCGTCCACGGCGACGCCGCGTTCGCCGGGCAGGGCGTGGTCGCCGAGACGCTCAACCTGTCGCAGCTGCGCGGCTACCGCACCGGCGGCACCGTGCACGTCGTGGTCAACAACCAGGTCGGGTTCACCACCGCGCCGGAGTACTCGCGCTCGTCGCTGTACTCCACCGACGTGGCCCGGATGATCCAGGCGCCGATCTTCCACGTCAACGGCGACGACCCGGAGGCCGTGGTCCGCGTCGCGCGGCTCGCCTTCGAGTACCGCCAGGCGTTCAACAAGGACGTCGTCATCGACCTGGTCTGCTACCGGCGCCGCGGGCACAACGAGGGCGACGACCCGTCGATGACCAACCCGCTGATGTACGCGATCATCGACCAGAAGCGATCGGTGCGCAAGATCTACACCGAGGAGCTGATCGGTCGCGGCGACATCCCGATCACCGAGGCCGAGGCGCTGCTCAAGGACTATCACGAGCAGCTGGAGACGGTGTTCAAGGCGACCCGCGACGCGTCGTCCAACCCGGCGTCCCGGCTCACCCGGCTGCGCGAGCCGGAGCCGGAGCCGGTGGTGGAGACCGCGATCGACGCGAGCGTCCTGCACGCGGTCGGCGAGGCGCACGTCAAGCTCCCCGATGGCTTCACCCCGCACAAGCGCGTCCAGCAGCTGCTGGACCGCCGGGCGAAGATGGCCGCCGCCGGCGACATCGACTGGGGCTTCGGCGAGATCATCGCGTTCGGCTCGCTGGTCAACCAGGGCGTCACCGTCCGGCTGTCCGGGCAGGACTCCCGCCGCGGCACGTTCGTGCAGCGTCACGCCAGCATCGTCGACGCCGAGACCGGCGCCGACTACATGCCGGTGTCCGCGCTGATCAAGGACAACGCGAAGCTGTTCGTCTACGACTCGCTGCTGTCGGAGTTCGCCGCGATGGGCTTCGAGTACGGCTACTCGGTGGAGAACCCCGACGCGCTCGTCATGTGGGAGGCGCAGTTCGGCGACTTCGTCAACGGCGCCCAGTCCATCGTCGACGAGTTCATCTCCTCCGGCGAGGTCAAGTGGGGGCAGCGCACCGCGGTGACGCTGCTGCTGCCGCACTCGCACGAGGGCCAGGGCCCGGACCACACGTCGGGCCGGCTGGAGCGCTACCTGCAGCTGTGCGCCGAGGACAACATGCGCGTCGCGGTGCCGACGACCCCGGCGAACCACTTCCACCTGCTGCGCCGCCAGGCGCTGTCGCCGAAGAAGAAGCCCCTCGTGGTGTTCACGCCCAAGTCGCTGCTGCGGCACCGGCTGTGCGTGTCGCCGGTCGAGGACTTCACCTCGGGCACGTTCGCCACGGTCCTCGGCGACCCGGGCATCCAGGGCAACGCCCTCGACAAGGCCGGCGTGAAGCGCGTCCTGCTGTGCTCCGGCAAGGTCTTCTACGACCTGCTGCAGGCCCGCACCGAGCGCGGCATCACCGACACGGCGATCATCCGGGTGGAGCAGCTCTACCCGATGCCGGTCGAGGAGCTGCGCGAGGCCCTGGCGCAGTTCCCCAACGCGGAGGACTTCGCCTGGGTGCAGGAGGAGCCGGCGAACCAGGGCGCCTGGTCGTTCATCGCCCTCAACCTGCTCGAGCACCTGCAGGGCGTCAGCCTGCGGCGCATCTCCCGCCCGGCGGCGGCCGCCCCGGCGGTCGGCTCGACGAAGCTGCACGACGCCGAGCAGCACGCACTGATCGAGGCGGCGCTGCCGAAGCGCTGAGCCGCGTACGACCGGAGGGCACGACGCACGCGCGTCGTGCCCTCCGTCCTCTTCCCCGTCCGTCTCCCCGTAGGAGGGCACGTCCCATGTACTTCACCGACCGCGGCATCGAGGAGCTCGCACAGCGCCGCGGCGAGGAGGAGGTCACGATCGAGTGGCTGGCCGAGCGCCTGCGCGACTTCGTCGACCAGCACCCCGAGTTCGAGACCCCGATCGAGCGCCTGGCGGTCTACCTCGCCCGCCTCGACGACGACGAGGACTGACGCCGGACAATGCCGGCGATCGGACGCAGGACGCGCGATCCGACGCGCGTCAATTGCCGGAATTGCCGGTATTTGCCGCTCCGGCGGGTGCGGCCGTATCCACCAAATGGGTCATACAACGGGCAACCTGGTGTAGCCCGGCAAGGCATTCGATTGTCCCCGGACGGGTGATAACGGCATCGCGCATCGCGCACCTACATTCTGTACGTGCCCCCGAGTCGCAACCGTTCCGCAACCGTGTCGCTCCTGGCCGCCGCCCTGCTCCTGCTGGGCGGCGCTTTTTCGGCCTCCGGCGCGGACCCGGCCACCGAGCCGCTCCCCGCCGCGGCGAGCGCGCAGGCCTCCGGCGCCAGCGGGCACGCGATCGGCGTGCGGCACTTCATGTTCGCCCGCGGCAAGGACCGCTCGCTGCCCACCACCGTGTGGTATCCGACCCGCGGCTCGGCCCGCCGGACCAAGGGCCAGCCGCAGGGCGACGCCCAGCCGCTGCCGGGGAAGCTGCCGCTGATCGTGTGGAGCCACGGCTTCTACAGCAACCCGCAGATGCAGGAGGGCATGACCAGGTTCCTGGCCGAGGCCGGCTACGTGGTCGTCGCCGCGGCGTACCCATTCACGAAGAAGGACACGCCGAAGTTCAACAAGCTGGACGTACCGAACCAGTCACTGGACGCGTCGTTCGTCGTCACGCAGATGCTCCAGCCGGACAACCCGCTCGCCGGCAGCATCGACCCGGACCGGATGGCCGCGATCGGGCACTCCGGCGGCGGCACCACGACCGACGGGCTCTTCACCGTGCACCGGGACCCGCGCCTCAAGGCCGGGGTCATCTTCGCGGGCCGTCCCGCGGGCGCCTACCGGGGCAGCCCCGTGCCGATGCTGTTCATCCACGGCGACAAGGACCCGGTCGTCGCCTACGAGCAGGGCCGCACCTCCTACGCCGCGAACCCGTGGCCGAAGGCGTTCCTCACCATCATCGGCGGCGAGCACGGCGCCGGCATCAACGACGCGGAACGCGGTCACCACCAGGCGATGGCGACGCTGCTGGACTTCCTCACCTGGGCGCTCGACGGCGACGACACCGCCCGGCTCCGGCTGGCCGGCGACGCCACGCTCGACGGCGTGACGCGCTTCGAGTCGGTCGGGATCTACAGCAGCGCCAGCACCACGACGACGACCACTACGACCGCGACCACCGCGCCGGCCACCACGAGGCCGAGCCTGGCACCGGTCGCGGCGGGCTGAGCCGCCTGCTCGTTGTTGTTGTCCACCCATGCCTGGAATGCCTGAGTGTTCTGACTTGGGTCAATGCGCTCATCGGGCATGGCCGCCAGAATACCGATGACCTGACCTGCGGACAGTGGCCGAACGTGTCGGATTGTGGCACTCTCCGTCAATGGCCGCCTGGCGTGAACGGTCCTGGTGGGGCTGGGGGTGGGCGGACGACGCCCTCGACGACGACGCGTGCCGCCGCCTGGCGGAGACGTCGCTGCGCCCGTGGCTGCCGATCGACGGCTCCGTGCTGCCCGTCCCCTATGACCCGGTCCTCGCCCCGCCCCGCCTGATCCCCCCGTCGATCATGCAGGAGGCGTTCGCCGCCGACGCGGTGACCCGGGCCGCACACACGTACGGCAAGGCGTTCCGCGACGTCGTGCGCGCCCTGCACGGCCGGCTCTACAACCCGCCCGACCTGGTCTGCTACCCGCGCACCGGGCACGACGTCGTCGCCGCCCTCGACTGGGCCGAGGCGGTCGGCGCGGCGGTCGTGCCGTACGGCGGCGGCACCTCCGTCGTCGGCGGCGTCGAGTACCGCGGCGACAACCCCTGGGTCTCCCTCGACCTGAGCCGGCTCAACCGCGTCATCGAGGTCGACGTGGTCAACCGCGCCGTGCGGGTCCAGGGCGGCGTGTTCGGCCCGGCCCTCGAACAGGCCCTCGCGCCGCACGGGCTGACGCTGCGGCATTACCCGCAGAGTTTCGAGTTCTCCACCGTCGGCGGCTGGCTCGCGACCCGCTCGGCGGGGCACTACGCGACCGGCCCGACCCGCATCGACGACTTCGTGGAGGCGATGCGGGTGATCACGCCGCAGGGGCCGGTGGAGTCGCTGCGGGTGCCGGGCAGCGGCGCCGGCCCGTCCACCGACCGGCTGTTCCTCGGCTCGGAGGGCACGCTCGGGGTCATCGTGGAGGCGTGGCTGCGGGTCACCGACCGGCCCGCGCGGAAGGCCTCGGCGTCGGTGGCGTTCGCGGTGTACGACCAGGCGGTCGCCGCGGTCCGCACGATCCTGCAGGCGGGGCTGCGGCCCAGCAACTGCCGGCTGCTCGACCCGGTGGAGGCGATGCTGAACGCCGGCTCGACCGACGGCCGGGCGCGGCTGCTGCTGGGCTTCGAGGGCGCCACCACGGCGCTGCTCGCCGACGCGCTCACCATCTGCGCCGACCACGGGGGTGTCGCCACGTCCGGCGGCCCGCCTTCCGCGGCGCCGGGCGGGGACGGGCGGTCCGCGGCGCCGGCCGGGGACGAGGGCGCTGCGGCTTCGGGCGCTGCGGCTTCGGGCGGTGCGGGGGAGGTCGCCAGCTGGCGATCGTCGTTTCTGCGGGCGCCGTACACCAGGGACGCCCTCATCAGGCTCGGCCTGGTCGTGGAGACGGTCGAGACCGCGTGCCCGTGGAGCCGCTTCGAGGCGCTGCACGCGGCCGTGACCGCCGCCGCGCAGGCCGCCGCCCCGGCCCGCGTCGCCGTGGTCACCTGCCGGCTCACCCACGCGTACCCGGACGGTCCCGCGCCCTACTTCACCATCATCACCCCGGCCCGCCGCGGCGCCGAGGTGGTGATCTGGGACGAGATCAAGACTGCGGTGAGCGAGGCCGTCATCGCCAACGGCGGCACGATCACCCACCACCACGCGGTCGGGCGTGACCACCTGCCGTGGCTCGCCCGGCAGCGGGACCCGCTCGTCACCGAGGTGCTGCGGGCCGCGAAACGTACCGTCGATCCCCGCGGCATCCTGAACCCGGGTGCGCTGTTGTGACCAGCCTCATGCCCCTGTGGCGTCCTCGACGCGGGTGCGCTGCTGCAGCACCGCCCTGACGCCCGCACCCAACCCGATCAGCAGCAGCCCCAGCAGGAAGAACGCCACGGTGAAGCCGAGCGCGGCGACCGCCACCCCGCCGTACCCGAGCTCGCCCGCGTCGACGAACGGGTACGGGTACCGGTCCACGATCTCCCCGCGGATCAGCGCGAATGCCAGGTAGGCCAGGGGGTAGCCGAGCCAGACGGCCGCGTACCACCACCGCACCGGCTCCCGGTCGACCAGCAGCCAGGTGACGGCCGCCAGGATCGGCGTCACCGTGTGCAGCAGGATGTTGTGCGGCGCGTGCGCCCCGGAGTCGGCCACGTGGAACGGGCTCGCCGGGTTCGCCAGCAGCGAGTGGTAGACCGTGCCCGTGATGCAGCTGTACAGGGTCGCCGCCCCACGCACCCACCCGGGCACAGGCCGCCACGCCGCCACGGCCGACACCACCGCGATGATCACGCTGCTCTGCACCGTGAAGTAGACGAACACGCCGCCGTCACCTTGGGTGTAGTCGAGCAGCAGCACGATCCCGGCCAGCGCACTCACGGCGGTGAGCACCCGGAAGACAACGGACATGGGCCGCAACGTAGCCCGAAATCGCCCGACGGGCCAGCCTTGATCACGGCACGCTTCTCGTACGGTTGATGCCATGCGCCGTCTCGCCCTCCTGCTGGCCCGGGCCACCGCGGTGGCCGCCACGGCGACCACTCTGACGGCTGGCGTCACCGGCTGCACCGGTCAGCCCGCGCCCGCCCGGTGGGTCACCCCGTCGCCGTCCCCCGCCGGCACCGTCGCGCCGAGGCTCGCCCAGGTCGCGCCGCTACCGCCGCTGCCGGCGCCGAGGGCCGCGCTGGACGTGTCGCGGCAGGAGGTCACGTACCGCAGGGAGGGCCGCGTCCTGCGTACCGTCGTCTGGCTGCCGTCCACCACGGCGAAGGTGCCGGCGGTCGTGTTCAGCCACGGCCTCAACGGCACCCCCGAGTCGTTCGCGCCGCTGCTCACCACGTGGGCGGCGGCCGGTTTCGCGGTGATCGCCCCGGCGTACCCGAACACGTCGCGCACCGCGCCCCGCCTCGACGTCTACGACGTGCTCAACCAGCCGGCCGACGCGAGCTTCGTGCTCAGCCAGGTCCTCGCCGGCCCGCTCGGCGAACGCATCGACGGCACCCGGCTGGCCGCCGCCGGCCACTCCGCCGGTGCCATCACCACCGTCGGCCTGTTCACCGCCGGCCGCGACGCCCGCCTGCACGCCGGCATCGTCCTGGCCGGCAGCGGCCTCGGCGTCGGAACCGCCTTCACCGGCACGCCCGCGTCGCTGCTGTTCGTCCACGGCGACGCCGATCCCCTGGTCTCCTACGCCTCCGGCAAGGCCACCTACGACATCGTGCCCTGGTCCAAGGCGATGCTGACCGTCCCCGGCGGCAACCACAACGACCCGTACCTGCGCCCCGGCGCCGCGTCGTTCACCGAGGTGCGGTCGCTGACGCTCGCGTTCCTGCGCCTGGAGCTGTACGGCGACGCGTCCGCCCGCCAGCAGCTGCCCCGCGGCCCGTCCTTCGACGACCGCCTCTGACCCCGTGATCTCGCCTGGTTGATCTCGCCTGGTTGATCGAAGTCGCGTCGTGGTCGCCCGGACGACCAGGACGCGACTTCGATCACCACGGCGGCCCGGCCGCCGGCACGGATTGCTAAGCGGTGTGGTCCAGGACCACCTTGCCGAAGATGTCGCCGGAGTGCAGCTTCTCGAACGCCGCGCGGGCGTCGGAGAACGGCACCACCGAGTCGATGACGGGCCGTACGCCGGTCTTCGCCAGCAGCGTCATCAGGTCGGCGAGCTCTTCCGGGCTGCCCATGCTGGAGCCGAGGATCTCCAGCTGCAGCGCGAACATGCGGCGCAGGTTGACCTTCGGCAGGTGCCCGCTGGTGGCACCGGACACGACGATGCGGCCGCCGGGCTTCGCGCACTTCATGGAGTGCTCGAAGGTGGCCTCGCCGACGGTCTCGATGACGACGTCGACGCGTTCGGGCAGGCGGGCCCCTGAGTCGTACGCGGTGGCCCCCAGAGCCTCGATGCGCTCGCGCTTCGCGGCGTCGCGGCTCGTGGCGTAGACCCTGGCGCCGAGGGCCTTGGCGAGCAGCACCGCGGCCGTGGCGACCCCGCCGCCGGCGCCCTGCACCAGCACCGACCCGTCGGCCTCCAGCCTGCCCCTGGTGGTCAGCATCCGGTACGCGGTCAGCCACGCCGTCGGCAGGCAGGCCGCCTCGGCGAAGGAGAGCTCGGCGGGTTTGGGCACCAGGTTGTACGCGGGCACGGTGACGCGTTCGGCGACCGTGCCCTGGTAGTGCTCGGACAGGATGGAGAAGTCGCCCTTCTCGGTGAAGACGACGGGGTACACGACGACCTCGGCACCGTCGGGGCCGATGCCGGCGGCGTCGCAGCCGAGGATCATCGGCAGCTGGTCCTCGCGGAGGCCGACGCCCCGCAGCGACCACAGGTCGTGGTGGTTGAGCGCGCTGGCGCGCACGTCCACCACGGCCCAGCCGTCGAGGGGGGTCGGCTCCGGCGCGTCGCCGACCGTGAGGCCGGCGAGCGGGTCGGCATCGTTGAAGCTGGAAGCGAAAGCGGCACGCATGACGACTACCTCAGCACACCGTCGCGGCGGGCCGCGGCGGCCACCGCGGCCGCGACCGCCGGCGCCACCCGCGGGTCGAGGGCGCTGGGCACGATCGCGCCGGTGGACAGCTCGCTCTCGGCGAGGACCCCGGCGATGGCGTTGGCCGCGGCGACCTTCATGCCGTCGGTGATCCGGGTCGCGCCGGCGTCGAGGGCACCGCGGAAGATGCCCGGGAACGCCAGGACGTTGTTGATCTGGTTCGGGAAGTCGCTGCGGCCGGTGGCGACCACGGCGGCGTACCGGGCGGCGATCTCCGGGTGCACCTCGGGCGTCGGGTTGGCCAGGGCGAAGATCGCCCCGCCGGGTGACATGCCGGCGAGGGCCGCCTCGCCGATGGTGCCGCCGGAGACGCCGATGAGGACGTCGGCGCCGCGCAGGGCGCTGGCGATGTCGCCGGTGATCCCGCCGGCGTTGGTGGTCGCGGCGAGCGCGGCCTTCTCCGGGTTGAGGTCGGTGCGCCCGGTGTGCAGGCAGCCGCGGGAGTCGAGGACCACGATCTCACCGGCGTCGGCTCCGCCGCTGATCAGCATCTTGGTGACGGCGACTCCGGCGGCGCCGGCGCCGCTGACGACGATGCGCAGGTCGCGCAGGTCACGGCCGAGGACGCGGGCGGCGTTGCGCAGCGCGGCGAGCACGACGATCGCGGTGCCGTGCTGGTCGTCGTGGAACACGGGGATCGGCAGGGTCGCCTCGAGCCGGCGTTCGATGTCGAAGCAGCGCGGGGCGGAGATGTCCTCCAGGTTGATCCCGCCGAAGGACGGTGCGAGGGCGGTGACGATCGCGACGATCTCGTCCGGGTCTTGAGTGTCGAGACAGATCGGCACTGCGTCCACCCCGCCGAACTGCTTGAAGAGGACAGCCTTGCCCTCCATGACCGGCATCGCGGCGCGCGGGCCGATGTTGCCCAGTCCGAGCACGGCGGACCCGTCGGTGACGACGGCGACCGCGCGGCCGACCCACGTCAGCTGGTGGACCAGCGACTCGTCGTCGGCGATGGCCTCGCAGACCTGGGCCACACCAGGCGTATACGCCAGGGCGAGGTCCTCGCGGGTGGCGAGCGGGACGCTGGACTGGACGGACATCTTGCCGCCCTGATGCAGGTCGAACACTGGCCCTTCAAGGGCGTGATTGGTCACGGGTGCAGACACGGGGGCTCCTTTGCCACGTCTGACAATGCTGGTGTTTCCGCGGAGCGCACGGGTGGTGAAGCGCTCATGATGCGATTCAGCGGGGGTGACCCGGTATCCGCATCACCTTACGCCGGGTTGCGCCGCAACCGCACCGGTTGTGGCCACCATCGAAATGTCACACGTCCGATGATGTCGGCGGTACCGTACGTGGCCGAATCATCCGATCCGAAGGGATTGTCGCCGGTCAGCCACCATCCGTCGCCGTCGGCCCGGGCCACGCGCTTCACCACCAGCAGACCCGGCCGGCTGCGGAAACACCCGACGACGACGTCGCCGGCACGGGCCGTACCGGCGCGGCGGACAAAAATCCGATCACCGTGGCGCAGCGTCGGCGCCATCGAAGGCCCGTGCACGAGTGCGGTGAACCACGGCAGGCGCATGAAATCCCCGGACTTGGATAGGAGTAGGGTCAGCACTGAGGATCATCGCAAATCACCCTGGAGGGTTCGATGCGACTGTCGCGGCTATTCACCCCGCGCACCGTGGTGAGCGCCCACTGCGACCTGCCGTGTGGTGTCTACGACCCGGCGCAGGCCCGTATTGAGGCCGAGTCCGTCAAGGCAATCAGCGAGAAGTACCAGGCCAGCAGCGACCCCGAGTTCCGCACCCGGGCCCTGCTGATCAAGGAACAGCGTGCCGAACTGGTCAAGCACCACCTGTGGGTGCTGTGGACCGACTACTTCAAGCCGCCGCACTTCGAGAAGTACCCGGAGCTGCACAACCTCTTCAACGAGGCGACGAAGCTCGCGGGTGCCTCCGGCGCCAAGGGTTCGGTCGACCCGGCCGTCGCCGAGAAGCTGCTGGCGAAGATCGACGAGATCGCGAAGATCTTCTGGGAGACCAAGCAGGCCTGACCTGCAGCTGACAGGTTCGCCCCCCACACCGCACACGCGGGTGGGGGGCGTTTCTTTATCGGAGGTACATAGATGAGCGTCGAGATCCACCCGGCCACGGACGAGGACGTGCCGGCGATCGTCGCGATGGTGTACGAGCTCGCCGAGTTCGAGAAGGCCGTCGAGGAGTGCCATCTGACGCCGGAGCAGCTGCGCACGGCGCTGTTCGCCCCGGCGCCGTCGGTGTTCTGCCACGTCGCTCGCGCCGGCGGGGAGACCGTCGGGATGGCCCTGTGGTTCCGGACGTTCTCCACCTGGGAGGGCGTGCACGGGGTGTACCTCGAGGACCTGTACGTCCGGCCGGCGGCCCGCGGCACCGGGGCCGGGAAGGCGCTCGTGGCGGCGCTCGCGCGGATCTGCGTGGAGTCGGGGTACCCGCGGCTGGAGTGGTCGGTGCTGGACTGGAACCCCGCGCGCGGCTTCTACGAGTCGCTGGGGGCGCGGCACAAGTCGGACTGGCTGCCGTACCGGCTCTCGGGCGACGCACTGACGGCCCTGGCAGGCACGACACCGGCGTGACTTCCCCTGCGGCAGGTGCTGTTTCGGGGTCGGCCGACGCTGTTCCGGGGGCAGTCGGCGCGGCCGTCGCGGCGGGCTCTGCTGCGCCGCCGCGTACGGCACCGCGGCGGGGGCCGGGGGACCCCCACAGGACTCGTGGACGTCCGCCGCCGGGCCCACGGTCGTGTCCGCCGCGCCGGGGCGTGCGGAGACGTCGTAGAGTCGCGGGCAAGGGGGTTCATCGCGTGACTCAGGTCGTTTCGAAGAGGTCAGGCGCAGACGGCGACGACGTCGTCCTGCTGGCCGTCCCGGCGTCGCCCGCCTACCTGGGGGTGCTGCGCACCGCGACGGCGGGTCTGGCCGCGCGGCTGCAGTTCACCCTCGACGAGATCGAAGACCTGCGCATCGCCGTCGACGAGGCCTGCGCGATGCTGCTCGCCGTGGCCAGCGAGACCCCTCAGCTGGGCGACACCGTCGAGCTGGCGTGCCGGTTCACGGTCACCGCCGACGCGTTGACGGTCGAGACGTCGGTCCCGCTGGGCTCCCCCAACGAGCGCCTCCCCGGCGGCGAGTCCTTCGCCTGGCAGGTCCTCAGCGCCCTGGCCGACGAGGTCTCCGCAACCGTCGACGGCCTCCAGGCAATCATCCGCCTCACCAAACGCCGCCCGAAGTCGTAGATACTACTGAGAGCGACCGCTTCGAACATCAACTTGCACCGCTGGTCTAGGGTGCGAATGAGGCAGCACGCCAGCACCGGGCAGCCCGTCGTAAGACAGCCCGCTCCACGCCGCTACAGCCGGGGCTTGCGGGCGAAGGTGGCAGCGGGACTTACAGCGGGCGTTCCTTGAGCGCCGCCACGCCGGGCACCGGAGGGCGGACGTGATGCGGCGGCACCTCGGCCGGGCGGACGTTGTCGATGTGGCCGCGGGCGATCTCCATGGCGAGCTCGATGTCCTGGTCGTGGATCGCGGCGAGCAGGGCGCGGTGGTCGCGGTCGATCAGCCGCCACATCGGCGGCGGGGCGTTGTGGGCGGCGGCCTTGCGGTCGCTGACGGTGTAGAGCGGCTGCACGACCAGGCAGAGCAGGGTGTTGCCGGAGGCGGCGGCGACCGCGAGGTGGAACGCGGCGTGGGCGGCGAGGCGCTCGTCGAGGCTCGCGGAGTCCGGGTCGAACATGGCGGCTTCGAGCTCGCGCAGGTGGTGGGGCTCGCGGCGGGCGGCGGCCAGGCCGGCGGCGGGGACCTCGAGCATCCGGCGGACCTCGAGGAAGTCGTCGCCTTTGACGGCGCCGCTGGCGAGCAGGAGGCCGACGCCGTCGGTGAGGGAGTCGCCGAGCGTGCGGGCGTCGGGCTCGGCGACGAAGCTGCCGCCGTTGACGCCGCGGGTGGTGACGATCAGGTGCTGGCTGCTGAGCAGGCGCAGGGCCTCGCGGACGGTGGAGCGGCTCAGGCCTGACTGCTCGCACAACTGCGGCTCGGTCGGCAGTCGTGCGCCCGGCTGGAGCTGGCCGGACATGATCTCGACGCGGAGCCGGTCAGCGAGGACCTGGTAGGCGGGTGCGACCGTCACGACAAATCAGCGTATGCCACACCGGCCACCAGCGGGACCTGCAATGCCGCCCCCACTCCTACATTTTGTCGGAGCTCACTGGATCTCAGGCGTCCGGCGGTATGCCGGAATCGGTGGATGCCGAACGGTGCGCGATTTGTCCGGGTTCAGCGACGCCCAGCGTCGGGCGATTCGTCCGGGTCCGGCCATATGCCAGACGATATGCCAGACGACGAGGGGCTCGTCAGGTTCAGACGTGGGATTCGTCAGGTTCAGCAGTACCGCTTCAGCAGTACCGCGCGTCGTCCGTTTTGTCCGGTCCGGGCCGAACACCGAGCGGACCCCGGACCCCGGACCGCGGGCCGCAGACGCGGACCGCCGGCACTCAGCGGATCCCGAGCGCGATACGCGTCGACGGGGCGAAGAGCAGGATCGCGCCGGCGAGGCCGAGGGCGAACAGCGGGGCGCCGATCAGCGGCTGGCCGTGGGTGAGCATCGTCCAGCCGATCGGCATCTGCAGCATCTGGGCGACGATGCCGGGGCCGCGGGCCCACCGGCGGCGGCGGTGCAGCGCGACCGCGACGGACAGGAACAGCAGGGTCATGAGCGCCAGATAGCCGGTCGTGGACAGAGCGATCTCGGCGGCCGTCCACTCGCCGGTGACGTCGTAGTACACGAACAGCAGCGTCAGCAGGGCGAGCCCGGCGCCCTCCAGGAACAGCAGCCGCACCGCCCATCGCAGGGTCGCCGGCGCCTGCTCGGGTGCTACCGTGCCGCCCACCTGGCATTCCCTTCTCCGCCGACCGCCCGCTGGCGCAGGACTCCGTATCCCGCGCGCCAACCTTATCGCGCTGGCGAGCGGGTACAGTGCCGCCCATGCGAGCCCTCCTGGTCGTCAACCCGAACGCGACGACCACCACCGAGCGCGGCCGGGACATCCTGGTGCGGGCGTTGCGCAGCCAGGTCGACCTGGAAGTGGCGTACACGCAGCGCAAAGGCCACGGGGTCGAGCTGGCGCGTGACGCCGCGCGGGACGGGTTCGACCTGGTCGTGACGCTCGGCGGGGACGGCACCGTCAATGAGGCGGTGAACGGGCTGATGACGTTCGACGCCGGCGCGGCGGCGGGGCGGGCGCAGGAGCGGCCGGCCCTGGCCGTGGTCCCGGGCGGTTCGACGAACGTGTTCGCCCGCGCGTTGGGGCTGCCGAGCGACTGGGCCGAGGGCACCGGCGCGATCCTGGAGGCGCTGCGGGACCGGCGGGAGCGCATCATCGGCCTCGGCCGCGCCGACGACCGGTATTTCACGTTCTGTGCGGGCATGGGGCTGGACGCGGAGGTCGTCAGGCGCGTGGACCAGGCCCGGCGCAAGGGTTCGACGTCGACGCCGTGGCTGTATTTCCGTTCGATCGCGCAGCAGTACGTGAAGACGAACCGCCGAGTGCCGCTGCTCACGCTCGAGCTGCCGGGCGAACCGGCCAGGTCCGGGCTAACGTGGATGCTGGTGCAGAACACTGCACCGTGGACCTACATCGGCGAGCGGCCGGTGGATCCGAATCCGCGCGCCTCGTTCGACACGGGGCTCGACGTGCTGGGCCTGCTGCAGATGCAGGTCGGGAGCACGGCCCGGACGATGGCCCAGCTGGTGCGGGGCGTCGACCCCAAGGGCCGGCAGGTGCTGCGGATGCACGATCTCGCCGGGTTCACGCTCACTGCCGCCAAACCGATCGCTTTCCAGGTCGACGGGGAGTACCTCGGGGAGCGCGACAAGCTGGATTTCGCGTCCGTGCCGGGGGCGTTACGCGTAGTGTGTTGAGTCACCCCCCGGCGCTGTACACCGAAGGGGGAGAAAGTTGCAGAGAGTCGCGACGGAGACACCGCGACCGCATCCCCGAAACCCCTCCGGTCGTTGAGCGAACCGTACTACATTGGTAACTGACTGTTGCGATTCAGGGTCCCCAACCACGATAAAATTGGACAAACAACGCGTGAGCTTGCTCACCGACTTGGATTTTCTTGGTTTGGACCCCTTGACATCGCGGTAGTTCGTGAAAGCATTCACAAGCGAAACGAACACTGAGCGTTGCCCGCAGGCGCGTTACGGATCTTCAGGCTCCGCCTAGCCGAGACGTTACGCGAGATGCATATAGGGAATCATCAACAACGATCCGCGAAAACAACAAGGAGTGTTGCCGCCATGTCGGACTGGCGCCACCATGCCCTCTGCCGCGACGAGGACCCGGAGCTGTTCTTCCCCATCGGGACTTCCGGCCCCGCGTTGCTGCAGGTCGAGCAGGCGAAGGCAGTCTGCCAGCGCTGCTCCGTGACCAGTGACTGCCTGCAATGGGCACTCGACTCGGGTCAGGACGCAGGCGTCTGGGGCGGAATGAGCGAAGACGAGCGTCGCTTGATGAAGCGTCGCGGTGGACTCCGGGTCCGCGCTCACTCCGCATAGCCTTGCCATAACTGCACCAAGACAAAGCACAGACGAAGCGCGAAGCAAAGCGCAGACGCAGACGAAAACGCCCCGGCCGACGCGGCCGGGGCGTTTCGCACGCCTGCGCGCTTCAGTCGAACAGTTCCTCGAAGAGGCTGCCCCGGTGATGCTTCTTGCGCCGCTTGTGATGGCCGTAATGACCGTAGTGACCGTGCTGCTGCGGGTAATGCGACTGGCCGTACGCGGGTTGGCCGTAGCCCGGTTGCTGACCGTACGGTTGCTGACCGTAGGCGGGCTGCTGCGGGTACGCCTGTGTGGCGCCGGGCGGCGGATAGCCCTGCGGCGATCCCGGCGGCGGGAACCCGGGCGTGCCGGGAGGGACACCGGGGGCACCCGGCTGTGGAGCACGCCCACCGCGCCAGGCGTTCTCCGCGTCGACGAGCTTCTCCAGCTCACCGCGATCGAGGAAGATTCCACGGCACTCCAGGCACTGGTCCACCGTGACACCGCTGCGCTCGTACTGCCGCATCTCACCGCGGCACTTCGGGCATGTCATCTGCATACGTCCACCGTAACCGCCGCCATCCACGACGGCGCTCAGGCCGTCGCCTCCGCTGCGCTCCAGCGCCATCCTGAGCCCATGATTCGCAGCCCTCCGCTCCGCTCCGGCCCGCTCATGCGGCGAGATCGACCGTCTCCGGTGCGACCCGGCCGGCCCTGACCACGACGAGCCGGGCCAGGTCCAGGGCCCGTCCAAGCGGCGGCGCGGCCGGCTCCAGCGCGCCCGCGGACACGGCGGAGGCGACGGCGGCCTCGTGGAGCCTGCCGGTGGCCAGGAAGTACGAGGAGATCGCGATCCGGGAGCAGCCCTGGGCGCGCAGGGCGGCCACCGCGACGGCGCCGGTGACCGGCGAGCCGGAGGCGAACGCGGCCCGGCACGGCAGCCCCAGCTGCTGCCCGAGCGCCGCGGCGGCCAGGTCGACGGTGCGCCTGGCCAGGTCGTCGCGGGTACCGGCGGCGACCATGACGACGCCGTCCGGCTCGACGGCCGGCAGCTGGCGGCGCAGCCCGGCGATGAGCAGGGGATCCACGGCACCGCCGACTGGTCCGAGCACGTCGGTGGTGCGCACTCGCATGGTCAGGCCGTCGGTGTACGCGCGGGCGATGACCGCCGGCAGGTCGACGCGGCCGTGGAACGCGGACGTGAGCAGCAGCGGTACCACGACCGCCGAACGGTGCCCGAGCCGCTGCATGTCGAACAGGACCGCGTCGGGGCGGGGTCCCGCGTGGTCGAGGTAGGAGGTCCGCACGTCCAGCCCGGGGCGCTGGGCCGCGACCGCGCGGGCGAGGGCCCTCGTCGAGGCCGCCGCCCGCGGGTCCGCGGACCCGTGCGCCACCAGCAGAACAGCTGTCATGCCGTCACCTCCGCTGCGCTGCGGCGCCGCCCTGACAGAAGCCTGCGCTCACGATGCCCAGCCCTCCGCTGCGCTGCGGGCTGCCCTGACAAAACCTGCGCGCCCGATGACCAGCCCTCCGCTGCGCTGCGGGCTGGTCATCCGGTGTGCAGGCCGCACTCAGTCTTGTCGAACATCGGCCAGCGCCCGCCGCGCGGGTCGCCGCCGGGAGGGGTCCGCCGGGTGCACGGCCAGCAGCCGACGGACGCGTAGCCCTGCCGCATGAGGGCGTTGACCGGCACGTTCCAGCGGGAGATGTACGCGTCGACGTCGGCCTGCGTCCACTGCGCCAGCGGCGACACCTTGAACTTGCCGCGGGCCTGCTCGAAGCTCACGATCGGCGTGTTGGCGCGGCTGGGCGACTCGTCGCGGCGCAGGCCGGCGGCCCACGCGTCGTAGTCATCCAAGGCCCGCTCCAGCGGCTCGATCTTGCGCAGGAAGCAGCACTCGTCGGGGTCGCGGGCGTAGAGCCGGGGCCCGAACTCGGCGTCCTGCTCGGCGACGGTCTGCCGCGGGCGGATCGAGCGGACGGTCACCGGCAGGGTCCGCTGCACGACCTCGCGGACCCGCAGCGTCTCGGCGAAGTGCAGGCCCGTGTCGAGGAAGATGACCGGCACTCCGGGCACCACCTTCGACACGACGTGGGCGAGGACGGCGTCGGCGAACGAGCTGGTCACACAGAACCGGTCGCCGAACTCGCCGGCGGCCCACTCCACGATCTTGTCGGCGGTCTTGCCCTCCAGTTGGGCCGACGCCTCCTTGGCCAGGGCGATGGACTCTTCTCGGGTACGTGCAACGGCTGTGCTCATCGCTTCGCCTCCAACAGGTGTGCCGCGAGCCCCAGGAATTTCAGTGCGAAGACCCGTGCGCAGCTGCGGCACTCCCATGCGCCGTGGGTCTCTTCGTGTGGCCGTAGGTCCTCGTCGCCGCAGTACGGGCAGTACAACGGGGCCATCCGTTCGCTCATCGGAGTTGCTCCTCCGGTGCTCGCATGACCCAGTGGGCGAAGGACTCGCCGGACGAGCGCCCGGCCAGGTAGTGGTTGGTGACCCGCTCGACGTAGGCGGGCAGGTCCGCGGCGGGGGTCTTCAGGCCGCGCAGCTTGCGCCCGAATCCCGCGTGCTGATCGGCGGCCATGCCGAGGCCGCCGCCGAGGTGGATCTGGAAGCCCTCGACCATGTCGCCGGTGGCGTCGTCGCGCACGAGCATGCCCTTGAGGCCGATGTCGGCGACCTGGGTGCGGGCGCACGCGTTCGGGCATCCGTTGAGGTGGATGGAGATGTCGGCGTCGAGCTCGGCGACCTTCGCCTCCAGGTGCTCGACGAGCTCGGCGGCGCGGGCCTTGGTCTCCACGATCGCGAGCTTGCAGAACTCGATGCCGGTGCACGCCATCGTGCTGCGCCGCCAGTTGGACGGCCGGGCCTGCAGGCCGACGTCCTGCAGGCCCCGGACGACGGCCTCGGTGTCCGCCTCGGCGATGTCCAGCACGATGATCTTCTGGTACGGGGTGAGCCGCACCCGGTCGCTGCCGTGCCGCTCGGCGAGGTCGGCGACCTGCGCGAGCTGGGTGCCGGAGCTGCGGCCGGCGACGGGCGCGGCGCCGATGAAGTACTTGCCGTCCCACTGCTTGTGCACGCCGATGTGGTCGATCGGCTTCTCCGGCAGGTCCGGGGCCGGGCCGTCGATGAGGGTGCGCTTGAGGTACTCGGTCTCCAGGACCTCGCGGAAGCGCTGCACGCCCCAGTCGGCGACGAGGAACTTGAGCCGGGCGCGGGTGCGCAGCCGGCGGTAGCCGTAGTCGCGGAAGATCTGGATGACGCCGTGCCACACGTCGACGACCTCGTGCAGCGGCACCCACACGCCGACGCGCTGGGCGAGCATCGGGTTGGTCGACAGGCCGCCGCCGACCCACAGGTCGAAGCCGGGGCCGTGCTCCGGGTGGATGACACCGACGAAGGAGACGTCGTTCGCCTCGTACGGGGTGTCCGGCAGCCAGGAGATCGAGGTCTTGAACTTGCGGGGCAGGTTGGACAGCGACGGGTCGCCGACGTACTTCGCGGTGATCTCGGTGATCGCCTCGGTGGGGTCGAGGACCTCGCTCTCGGCGACGCCGGCGATGGGGCTGCCGAGCACGACGCGCGGGGTGTCGCCGCAGGCCTCGGTGGTCGACAGGCCGACCGCCTCCAGCTCCTGCCAGATCTGCGGGACGTCCTCGACGCGGATCCAGTGCAGCTGGATGTTCTGCCGGTCGGTGATGTCGGCAGTGTCCCGGCCGAAGCGGGTGGAGATCGACGCGATGGTGCGCAGCTGCGCCAGGTTCAGCTGGCCGCCGTCGCTGCGGATGCGCAGCATGAAGTACTTGTCGTCGAGCTCCTCGGGTTCGAGGATCGCGGTGCGGCCGCCGTCGATGCCGGGGCGGCGCTGCGTGTACAGGCCGAACCAGCGGAACCGGCCCCGCAGGTCGGCGGGGTCGATCGAGTCGAAGCCGCCGTGCGCGTAGATCGACTCGATGCGGGCCCGGACGTTGAGGGGGTTGTCGTCCTTCTTGCTGCGCTCGTTGGGGTTGAGCGGCTCGCGGTGACCGAGCGCCCACTGCCCCTCGCCGCGAGGGCGCCCACCGGCTCCGGTCCGTGCACCGCCGCGGGCGGCGGGACGGGGAGCGGGTGCGGCGTTTGCTGCCGGGACGGTGTTCACCGTCATGTCGGCGTCCTCTCAGGGTTGAGAGCACGCGAACCGGCGCCGGCCTATCGCGGAAGATGCGCGATGGATGACGTCAATGTCATGGAAAATCCGGCGCGAAGTCGCGCGCCCGGGAAAAGATTACGGGCGGCGTTCAGCAAGCCGGACACATGGCGCTGCGCACGCGACCGTAGTCGACGTGTCGGCGGCTGACGAGCCGCAGAGAAGCAGCGTGCATAAGGTGCAGTGTTCCACGCCGACCGGTCCTTACGCCACGTCGGCGTGAGGGTTGTCTCAAACCTGCGTCACCAGGACGTAACAAAAATACGACTCAGCCGATAGGAAAAGCAGAGGGCTGCTACCTGGTTCGGAGCGGTGCGTTACCGCACGGTCCCACAGTGCGGTAGATTTCAGCGTTTCGCCAGCGGGACGACCATCACGGCCTCGGTGCCGCCCTCGGCGCGGGTGCGCAGCTCGATCGTGCCGCGCAGCTCCCCCGTGGCGAGGGTCCGCACGATCTGCAGCCCGAGCCGTTCGCTGTTGTCCAGGTCGAACGTGTCGGGCAGGCCCCGGCCGTTGTCGGCGACGGTCACGTGCAGCTGCTTGCGGAAGCGGTGCACGGACACGATGACCTCGGGCGCGCCGGTGCGCTCCCCGCCCTCGTACGCCGGCTCGAACGCGTGCTCGACGGCGTTCTGCAGCAGTTCGTTGAGCACCATGACCAGCGGCGTGGCGATCTCCGCGGGCAGCACCCCGAAGTCGCCCTCGCGGCGCAGCGCCACCACGAAGTCTGACGCGCCGACCTCCACGGCGGCCGCGGCGACCCGGTCCACGATGCCGTCGAACTCGACCGCCTCGTCCGCGGTGTCCGAGGCCGACATCGACAGCGTCTCGTGGACCAGCGCGATCGAGGCGACGCGGCGCACCGACTCCTCCAGCGCGTGCCGGGCGGCCGGGACCCCGACCCGCCGGGCCTGCAGCCGCAGCAGCGCGGCGACGGTCTGCAGGTTGTTCTTGACCCGGTGGTGGATCTCGCGGATCGTGGCGTCCTTCGTCATGAGCTGCCGGTCGCGGCGGCGCACCTCGGTGATGTCGCGGACCAGGACCAGCGCGCCGATCGGCACGCCCGCCGGCATCAGCGGCAGCGCCCGCATGAGCACGGTCGCGCCGCGCGCCTCCAGCTCCTTGCGGGCCGGCGCGTCGCCGCGCAGCGCGGAGTGGACCCGGTCGGTGGCGTCCTTGCCCTCCAGGGGGTCGTCGACGAGCCGGCCGGTGATCTCGGCGAGGCTCTCCCCCACCAGGTGCGCGGCGAGCCCGAGCCGCCGGTACGCCGACTGCGCGTTGGGGCTGGCGTAGGTGACCTTGCCGGACGCGTCGAGACGGACCAGGCCGTCGCCGATGCGCGGGGCGCTGGTGGTCTCCCCCGGGTGCCGCGGCGGCGGGAACGTGCCGTCGGCGATCATCTGGGCCAGGTCGTCGGCGGTGGTCAGGTAGTTGAGCTCCAGCTGCGCCGGGGTCCGGGCGGTGCTGAGGTTGGTGTCGCGGCCGACGACGGCGATGACCTGCGACTCGCCACGCCGGCGGACCGGGATCGCCTCGTGGCGGGCGGGCATGTCGCCGTACCAGACGGGGTCGCCCTCGCGCCAGATCCGCCCCTGCGACCGCACGATGGCCAGGTGCGCCACCTCGGGGCCGCCGGAGATCCGGCCGACCTGGTCGTCCTGGTACGCGGTCGGCGCGGTGGTCGGGCGGACCTGCGCGACGCACAAGAACTCGCCGCGGTCCGCGATCGGCACCCACATGAGCAGGTCGGCGAAGGACAGGTCGGACACGATCTGCCAGTCGCCGGCGAGGCGGTGCAGGTGCTCGATGTCCTCGGGGACGAGGGAGGTGTGCTCTTCGACGAGGTCACGCAGGGTCGACACCGCTACAGACTAAGGTGGGCCGGTGCGCCGCCTGCTGGTTCCCCTCGCTGTCGTGTTGTCGCTCGGCGGGTGCGGGTGGCTGGGCCGCTCCGGTGAGACGAGCAAACCCGACGGTTTCCTGCTGCACGGTTACGCGAGCGTGGCGGGTGCCGCGGCGGGGATCCCGGGCACGCCGTGCCTGGCGCCGGCGTCCGCGCCGGACATCGTCGCCGGCGCGCCGGTGAAGGCGGCCGACGCCGGCGGCAAGGTGATCGCCGTGACGACGCTCGCCTCGGGGGTGCTGGCCGCGGCGCCCGACGGGTACCGCTGCAACTTCGCCTTCGAGCTGCTGAACCTGTCCGGGAGCCGGCCGGTGTACCAGATCGTGGTCGCCGAGCGGCCCCCGGTGTCGTTCGAGACGCGGGCCCTGCGCGAGGGCCGGCCCGCGGTCGTCGACATCCCCGCCGTCACGGCGTCACCGTCTGCGGGGTCGCCGTCCGCGGGGTCGCCGTCTACAGCGTCGCCGTCACCTTCTTGAGGCCGCGCGGCGCGTCGGGGTTCTCGCCGCGGTGCAGGGCGAGGGCGAGGGCGAGGCGCTGCAGCGGCAGGATGTCCAGCAGCGGCGCGTAGCGCTCGTCGACGTCGGGGGTCTGCACCCAGCCGGCGGCGCCGTCGACCGCGGACGGGCCGAAGACGACCACGTCGGCGCGGCGCTCGCCGAGGCGGCCGACGACGTCGCGCATCGAGGTGCCGGCGGGGCCGCCACCGACGACGGCCAGGACGGGAACGTCCGGGTCGGCCATGGCCAGGGGCCCGTGCAGCAGGTCGGCGCCGGAGAACGCGAGGCCGGCCACGTAGGAGGTCTCCATGAGCTTGAGCGCGGTCTCCCGGGCGGTCGGGTACGCGTAGCCGCGGCCGGTCGTGACGATCCGGTCGGCGAAGCGGTACCGCGCGGCGAGGTCCACTGCGCCGGTGTCGGCGAGGACGCGGGTCGCGTGCTCGGGCAGCTTGCGCAGCTCGGCGAGCTCCTCGGCGGGCAGGGTGCCGCCGCCCTTGACGCTCTCGACGAGCATGAGCAGCGCGAGCAGCTCGGCGGTGTAGGTCTTGGTGGCCGCGACGGCGACCTCGTGCCCGGCGACGACGTCGACGTGCAGCTCGGCGACCTGGGCGAGGGGCGACCCGGCGTTGTTGGTGACGGCGAGAGTGTGCGCGCCCTGCTCGCCGGCGACGCGCAGGACCTCGTGCAGGTCGGGTGAGCCGCCGCTCTGGCTGACCCCGACGACGAGCGTGTCGCGCAGGTCGGGGCGGGCGCCGTAGATCGTCATCGCCGACGGCGACGCGAGGCCGGCGGGGATGCCGAGGCGGATCTCGGTGAGGTACGCCGCGTACAGCGCGGCGTGGTCGGAGGTGCCCCGCGCCGTGAAGATCACGTTGCGCGGCTGCCACTGCGCGATCTGCGCGGCGACGGCGGCGATCGTGTCGGCCTGCTCGTCGACGAGCCTCGCGAACACCGCCGGCTGCTCGGCGATGTCCGCCTGCATTCCGGCACCGGGCTGCTCGGTCACGGCTGTCTCCCTTGCGTCGTCTGGTGCGCGTTACTGCTCAAATCTTCGCAGCTTCGCGCACCAGACGCCAGTTTTGCGGGCAAGTTCGCGCATGCGGTGCGCGAAACTACCCTTCCTGCGCAACGAGCGTGCTTTCCGCACGTTCCTGCGCCGTCTCGGGGCCGCCGCGCAGGGCCACCTCGCGGATGAAGACCGCCAGCAGCGGCACCACGACCGTCGCCGCGACCGCCCACAGGAACACGCTGGACGTCGCGCCGGCGATCGAGTCGACGACCGCGGTGCGCACCTGCGCCGGCAGCGCGCCGAGCGTCTCGGGGCCGATGGTGGCGCCGCCGCCACCGCCGGAGAGCTGGTCCGCCGCCTGCGGGCCGACCTTGGCCGCGAGCAGGTCGTGCAGCCGGTGGTTGAAGATCGCGCCGAACGCCGACACGCCGAACGCGCCGCCGATCGAGCGCGCGAACGTCGCGGTGCTGCTGGCCACCCCGAGGTCCTTGAGCTCGACGCTGTTCTGCGCGATCAGCATCGACGTCTGCATCAGGAAGCCCATACCCAGGCCGAGGACGGTCATGTAGACGCCGGACTCGAGCTTCGAGGTGCCGGAGTCCAGCCGCGACAGCAGGACCATCGCCAGGATCATGACGAGCCCGCCGATGACCGGGTAGATCCGGTACTTCCCGGTCTTGGTGATCATCCGGCCGACCAGCAGCGAGGTCACCAGCAGGCCGCCCATCATCGGCAGCAGGAGCAGGCCGGAGTTGGTCGCCGAGGCGCCCTGCACGATCTGCTGGTACAGCGGCAGGAACGTGATCGCACCGAACATCGCGAACCCGACCAGGAAGCCGACGCCGGAGACCAGCGAGAAGTTGCGGTTGCGGAAGATGCCCAGCGGCAGGATCGGCTCCTGGTGGCGGCGCTCCACGAGGACGAACGCGGCGAGTGCGACCACGGCGAGCGCGGCCAGGCCGAGGATCTGCGCGGAGCCCCAGGCGTACTGGTTGCCGCCCCACGTGGTGATCAGGACCAGCGCGGTCACGCCGGCCGACAACAGCGCCGCGCCGAGCCAGTCGATGCGGTGCTCGGTGCGCCGCTTCGGCAGGTCGAGCCGCAGCGCGAGCAGCGCCAGGGCGGCGCCGCCGAGCGGCAGGTTGACGAAGAACGCCCAGCGCCAGTCGGCGTGGTCGGTGATGAAGCCGCCGACGAGGGGGCCGCCGACCATCGCGACCGCCATGACCGCGGCGAACTGGCCCTGGTACCGGCCGCGCTCGCGGGGCGGCGCACATCCAGCGGGTCGCGCTGGAGATGTTCATCGAGGACGGCTACGACAAGACGTCCCTGCGGGAGATCGCGGAGCGGCTCGGCGTCACCAAGGCCGCGCTCTACTACCACTTCCCGACCAAGGACGACATCGTCAAGAGCCTCATCGAGCAGCGCATCGCGGCCGTTGACGCGCTCATGGAGTGGGCCGAGGCGCAGCCGCGCACGGAGGAGACCCGCATCGAGTTCGTGCGGCGCTACTCGGTCCTGCACGACGTGGCGAAGCACGAGCACGTGATCCGCTTCTTCGAGCGCAACCAGACGCTCATCAACACCCTGGCCGCCGGCAAGCTCATGAAGGACCAGATGGAGCGGGTCTTCCGCTTCCTGATGGTCCCCGAGGAGTCCACCGTCCAGCAGCTGCGCCGCGCGATGGCGATCTTCACCGTGCACGCGGGCCACTTCGTGCTGCGCGGCCGCGACGACCTCACCGCCCAGGAGCGCCGCGACGCGACCCTGGTCGTCGCGGAGGACCTGATGCGGCTGGCCGCCGCCGGCGGGGAGTGACGCTCAGGTCGCGGTGGTCGGCAGCTTCAGCCGCAGGCCGAGCAGGTTGACGCCCGGCGCCGGCGTCCAGTCCAGGGCCGGCTCGCGGACGAAGCCGAAGCGCTCGTAGAGCGCGAACGCGGCGGCGTTGCGCTCCCGCGAACAGATCACCAGCGACCCGCAGCCCAGCACGGTCGCCCGCGCCGCGCAGGCGCGCACCAGCGCACCGGCCACGCCGCGCCGCTGCGCGGCCGGGTCGACGGCCAGCATCCGGAACTCCGCCTCCCCCGGCCTGGACAGCTCCGCATACCGGGTGCCGGGCAGCACGAACGCGACGGCGCCCAGCACGGCCGGGCCGTCGGCGGCCACCAGCAGCTCGGCGTGCTCGGCGCGGGTCGCCACGTCGGCGAGCAGCTCGCCGTAGCCGTGGTCCTCGTCGAGCTGGCCGTCGGCGCGGTACGCCGCCACGGTCAGCCGGGCCACCTCGGCGAAGTCGGCCGGCTCCGCGCGGCGGACGATCGGCGTCGTCAGGCTCACCCGATCACGGCGATGAGGTCGCCCTCCTGCACGACGTCGCCCTCGTTGACGGCGATCCGGCTCACGGTGCCGTCGGACTCGGCGATGACGGGGATCTCCATCTTCATCGACTCGAGGATGACCAGCGTGTCACCCTCGCTGACCTCGGCACCGACCTCGGTGGTGATCTTCCAGACGTTGGCCACCATCTCGGCGCGGATCTCGTCGGACATCCCGGTCTCCTTTGACGTCGGACTGCGCTTGGCAGCATATCGGTGGGAAACCCGCTCGCGCGCGGCCATGCGGCGAACGCATCATGGCCGCGTGGAATCGACCGTCACGGTGACCCCGGCGACCCTGCCAGGCGTGCTGCTGCACGTCGCGGTGGTGCGCCCCGTGTTCGTGTGGGGTCAGCCCGGCATCGGCAAAAGCTCCCTGGTCAAGCAGTTCGCGGCGGCGCTGGGCCTGGACTGCGTCACCCTCATCGGCACCCAGCTCGCCCCCGAGGACCTCATCGGCGTGCCCGAGCTGCGCGACGGCCGCAGCCGCTTCGCGCCGCCGGAGTCGATCGCCCGCGACGAGCCCTACTGCCTGTTCCTCGACGAGCTCAACTCCGCCTCCCCCGAGGTGCAGAAGGCGTTCTACTCCCTCATCCTCGACCGGCGCATCGGCGCGTACGAGCTGCCCGCCGGGTCGATCGTCATCGGCGCCGGCAACCGCGCCTCCGACAACGCCCTCGCCCGGCCGATGGCCTCCGCGCTGCTCAACCGGCTCATCCACGTCCACCTGCGGGCCAGCGCCGACGACTGGCTGCTGTGGGCCGTGGGCGCCGGCCTGCACGCCCACGTCACCGGATACCTCACGCAGCGCCCCGACCACCTGTGGTCGAAGCCGCCGAAGACCGAGGAGCCGTTCTCCACCCCGCGGTCGTGGCACATGCTGTCCGACGCCCTGCACTCCTTCGGCGACGACGCCGACGAGGACGTCCTGCGGGTCCTCACCGCGGGCACCCTGACCCCGTCGCACGCGTCGGCGTTCTGCGCGTACGTGAAGACCGTCCGGCACCGCTACGGCCTGGACGCCATCGTCCGGGGCGACGCTTCGTGGCCCCGCGACCCGACGGACCGCGACCTGCTGTACTTCTTCGCCGAGGCGTTCCGGGCCCGGCTCGTCAAGGACCTGCCCGCCGGCCGCGAGCACGCCTCGCCGTCGGTGCGTCGGTTCGCGGTACGGGCCAAGGGGCTGCTCGTCGAGCTCGCCGAGATCTCCCTGGAGTGCGCGCAGCTGGTCATCGCCGCCGACGAGGACGGCATGCCGGTGCTGCCGGCGTGGTTCCTGGTCGAGGTGACCCGGGACCTGCCCCGCCTCGTCGCCGCCCGGACCTGACCCGATGGCCGCCAAGGGCAGGGCCAGGACCGACCCGCGGTTGGAGACCGCCCAGCACGCGTGGTCGGCGGTCGCCGGCAACCCGATGTTCCGGGCCCTCACCTACGACCCGACCGGCGTCGACTGGCGCGAGCTGCGGATGGCCTGGGCGGAGGACACGCCGCTGATCCGGGCCCGCGGCCACGCCCGGGTCCGCGCCGACGGCACCGTGACCGTCAACAAGCACTCGCCGCTGGAGCTCGACGAGTGGGTGTGGGTGTTCGCGCACTGCGCGCTGCACCTGGGCTTCGGCCACCTCGACGAGCCGGGCGCCCGGGTCGACACCGAGCTCGCCGTCGCCCGGTGCGTGGTCGTCGCCCGGTTCCAGCGGGAGCTGCGGCTCGGCCGGGCCCCGGTACCGCTGCCGGACCTGCCCACGGCGCCGGAGGAGCAGCTCGCCGAGCGCTGGCGGGTCTCCGGCATCCCCGACGGCCTGGCCGGCTGCTGCGCCGGCGGGACCGACGCCGACACCGACCCCGCGCCCGTCGAGCCGCGGCGGCCGTCCTGGCGGCCACGCACGGCCACGACCACCGGCGCACCGGCGGCCACCGGGCCGATGAGCTGGCCCGACCGGCTCGCGCTGGGCCTCGGGCAGGCCGCGGCGGCCGCGGTCGACGAGGCCGGCGCGCTGCGGCAGACCGACCGCGGCGGCCGCAAGCCCGACGAGCGGTGGGAGCCGGCCCGGCGGTGGTTCGTGTCGTCGTACCCGCTGCTGGCCGGGCTCGCCGCCGGGTTCACCATCGTCAGCGACGTCGCCGTGGCCCGCGACCTGTCGATCACCATCGCCGCCGTCGACGCGGGCGCCGCCGAGATCTACGTCAACCCGCTCGCCCCGCTCACCGCCGACGAGCGCCGGTTCGTCATCGCCCACGAGATGCTGCACGCCGCGCTGCGCCACGCCGACCGCGTCGCGCACCGCGACCCGTACCTGTGGAACGTCGCCACCGACTACGTCATCAACGGCTGGCTCGTCGAGATGGCCGTCGGCGACCTGCCGGAGGGCGCCCTCTACGACCCGCAGTTCAAGGACGCGGGCGCCGAGGAGGTGTACGACCGCATCGCCACCGACCTGCGCCGGCTGCGGCGGCTCGGCACCCTGCGCGGCCGCGGCCTCGGCGACGTGCTCTGCGACGCCCGGCACCCGCACCGGGGCACCGAGCTCGACGAGTACTACCGCCGCGCCCTCGCCACGGGCCTCGCCTTCCACGAGTCGCACGGCCGCGGCCTGCTGCCGGCCGGCCTGGTCCAGGAGATCCGGGCGCTGGACCACCCGCCGCTGCCGTGGGACGCGCAGCTCGCCCGCTGGTTCGAGGAGCACGTCCGCGGCCCGGCGCCGCGCCGCTCCTACGCGCGCCCGTCCCGCCGGCAGAGCTCCACCCCGGACATCCCCCGGCCCGGGTGGCTGTGGCCGGAGGAGGAGGTCGAGCGGGCCACCTTCGGCGTCGTGCTGGACACCTCCGGCTCCATGGACCGCACCCTGCTCGGCAAGGCCCTCGGCGCGATCGCCTCCTACGCCACCGCCCGCGACGTGCCGGCCGCCCGGGTGGTGTTCTGCGACGCGGCCGCGTACGACGCCGGCTACCTGCCCGTCGCCGACATCGCCGGCCGGGTCAGGATCAAGGGCCGCGGAGGCACGGTGCTGCAGCCCGGGGTCCGCCTGCTGGAGCGCGCCCCGGACTTCCCGGCCGGCGCCCCGATCCTGGTCATCACCGACGGCTACTGCGACACGGTGCGGGTACGCCGCGAGCACGCCTTCCTCGTCCCGGACGCCGCCCGCCTGCCGTTCACCCCGCGCGGCCCGGTGTTCCGCCTCCGCTGACCCCGAACCGGCCGGCCGCCCGGTTCGGCGGCGGTGCCGGGGCAGCCCCCATCGCCGTGGCGGCGGGCATTCGTGCCGTCATGGGCGATGAGTGTGGGGCAGAGGCGCTCCGGGCCGCGGTGCGGCGGCTCAGTCGGTGCGGAGCTCCCGGGCCTCGGCGTTGACGACCAGCTCGGAAAGCTTCAGCCGCAGGCGGTCCTTGAGCTCGGCGGGTGCCAGCTCCGAACCGCAGCAGCGGGCGACGAGCGCCTTGACCTCCTGCTCGATGCCGAACTCGCGCAGGCACGGCGAGCACTCGTCGAGGTGGTCGCGGATCAGCGACCGGCGGTCGTCGGCGCACTCCAGGTCGAGATAGAGATACACCTCGGCGAGGACGTCACTGCAGTCTGTCTCGTGCGGGTCTCCACAGCTCATCGATCTCAGACCTCGCTCGGCTCAGCGGACGGGGTGCGGGTGAATCCCCGATCGGCAGCATAGGTCTCGAGCGAGCGCCGCAGGTTGCGCCGGCCGCGGTGCAGGCGGGACATCACAGTGCCGATGGGCGTGTTCATGATGTCGGCGATCTCCTTGTAGGAGAAGCCCTCGACGTCGGCGAGGTAGACGGCGAGCCGGAACTCCTCCGGCAGCGACTGCAACGCCTCCTTGACGTCGGAGTCGGGCAGCCGGTCCAGGGCCTCGGTCTCCGCGGAGCGCAGACCGCTGGACGTGTGCGACTCGGCCTCGGCGAGCTGCCAGTCGGTGATCTCCTCGGTCGGCGCCTGCACCGGCTGACGCTGGCGACGACGGTAGGAATTGATGTACGTGTTGGTGAGGATGCGGTAGAGCCAGGCCTTCAGGTTCGTGCCCGTCTCGAACTGGTGGAACGCCGCATACGCCTTGAGGAACGTCTCCTGGACAAGGTCCTCGGCGTCGGCCGGGTTGCGCGTCATGCGCAGGGCCGCCGCATACAGCTGATCGATGAAGGGCAACGCGTCGTGCTCGAACCGGATGCGCTGCTGCACCGCGCTCTCGCTACTGACCACTCGTGCGACTCCAACCCTCGACCGTCCTGCCGAGGATACGCCGAGTTGCTGAGCGACTTCAGAGTTTGTGGCGCCCGTCAACCGCTCGCGGGTGATCGGTTGCCAGGACGGGTCGGGCTCCGCGTCGGTCGCCGCCGGCCACGACGGGCTGAACAGCAACTCGCGGACGCGCTGGTCCTCGCGCTCAAGGATGGCCACGAACTTCCCTCCACAGGCGACGCCTCCGCAGCGTCGCACGGTCTGTGTAACAACCGCGCCGGCCCGGCAATTCCTACCCGCCTGCCCCGGCGGCCGGCCATTTGGATCAGGACCGGCCGGCCGCCGGGAACAGGAAGGGCCTGGGAGGTTGCGGAGCGACGTCGGTCCGCGGTGTGGAGGTGTGCCCGAATTGCGCCGGTCACACCCGGTTCAACGAGCGACTCCGGCGGTGGTGACGAAGGCCACCGCGAGCTGCGCGAGCAACTGCGGCGCCTTCGACAGGCTGTGGGTCTCGCCGGGCAGCACCTCGACGTGGACCGTCGGTGACGGCTCGGGCACGCCGAAGGCGTCCCGGTCGCCGTTGAGCACCAGCGTCGGTACACCGGTGCGCAGCTCATCCGACCGGGTGACCTCGGGCCGGCCCGGCGGGTGCAGCGGGAAGGCGAGCGCCAGGACCCGTCCGGCGCCGGCCTCGACCGCGGTGCGGCAGGCGACCCTGGCACCGCTGGAGCGGCCGCCGACGACCAGCGTGTCGATCGCCACCCGGCGGCGCAGCTCGGCGACGACGGCGAGCCAGGCGGCGTCGAGCTGCCTGGCGGGTGCGGGCGGGCGGCGGGCCCCGGCGACCCGGTAGGGCTGGGTCACCATCGCCACCCCGGCGCCCGCGGCGAGCACGGCGGCGCGGACCGCCACCAGGTCCACGGCGTCGACGTCACCGCCGGCGCCGTGGCCCAGGACGAGCAGTGTCCCGGTGTAGCCGGCGGGCACGTCCAGGGAGTAACGCGCCACCCCGAAGGGGGTGTCGAGCTCCTGCCCGGCGACTGAACGCTTCGCCCGCGAACGACTCCGCCGCCCGCCGGAACGACCAACGGAGCCGGCAGCGGCAGCGGAAAGACCAGTGGCACCACCGGCCGAACCGCCGACCGGATCACCCGCGGAACCGCCGACGGAACCGGCAGCGGCAACGGCCGGGCCACCGGCGGCGGGACCGCCGGCAGCCACGTTCGTGAAACCACCGGCGGGCACGCCGGCGGCACTGCCGGCGACGCCGCTGGTGGAACGGCTGGAACGACTGGTGGAGCGGCCGGTCAGCTGGCCGCGCCCACCGGATCCCTCCGGTCGGTGCGCCCGACCCGCTGGATCGGCAGCAGTGGCAGGCACGCCACCGGGCCCATCCGGTGCTCGGGTCCCGGCGTCGCGCCGGTCAGGCTGGGACTGGGCACGTCGCTGCGCCATGCGACGAGCATCGCACGCCGCTCACGCGGCGTGGTGGCTCCCCACACCCCGTGGCAGTCGCCGACCTCCAACGCCCAGGCCAGGCATGCGCCTTGGACGTCACAGGTGCGGCACAACGCGACGGCAGCGTCAGCAGGCTCGCTCGGGGCCGGAAAGAACGTCTCCGGATCAACGGTCTGGCATGCGCCGCGGGTCCGCCAGGCATCATCGCCCTGTTGCTCGCGAACAGCGCGCAACAGACGCGGATCGCGCTTGGCGGCAGCGACCTCATGCGGGCGTGGCATCCTCGCCCGGGTCATACACCCACCTCCCCCGTGGGTCAAACGAACACTAGGCAGGAAAACGTCGGGATGCCCCCATCCGACATTGACCTACCGGCGCTGTGTTCTATCGCACAAACACCTGCAAATACAAGAGTTTTCACGCCGATCGAAGAATTCTGCCGGGGATGAAATGGACGTAAAGCCTAAAAGAGGGTCAGATCGATCGGCTCTACGTCGCCCGGACGCAGGGCCGGCGCCGGCACGCGGTCGAGCAAGTCACGGCCGTCGTTGCGGACGTCACCCACCCGCGCGCCGACCGGCCGCAGCTCCAGCCGCGCGACGTGCTCCGACGGCGTCGGGGCGAGCAGCCGCTCATCGACGGGCGCCTCCAGCCACTCCTCCCACCTCGACGGCGGCAGCACCAGCGGCATGCGGTCGTGAATGAGCGCCAGATCGTCGACGGCGGGCGCGGTGATGATGCTGCAGGTGAGCACGCGACCCTCACCTTTGCCCCAGACGGTCCAGATCCCGGCGAACACGCACGGCTCCTCGTCGCCGAACGTCATGAAATACGCCTGCTTCGTCCTGCCCTCGCCGCGGACCCACTCGAACCAGCCGTCCGCGGGGACCAGGCAGCGCCGCTTCGCGAACGACTGCGCGAACGCCTTGGAGTCCGCGACCGTCTCCGCCCGGGCGTTGATCATGCGGGCGCCACCCTTGAGGTCGGGCGCCCACGACGGCACCAGGCCCCAGCGCGCCGAGCTCAGCACCCGGCCGCCGGCGGACTGGGACAGGCGCACCACCGGGACCTGGTCCGTGGGGGCGACGTTGTAGTCAGGCTCGAGCCCGTCCGTCTCGTCGGCGGCCTCGAAGAGCGCGCTCAGGTCAACGTTGCTGCGGGATGTCGCATACCGACCACACATGCTCAATACGGTACCGACGCGCACTGTGACTCCGCGAACGCTGCATCGTCAACGGTCGCTACGTAACGGCACGACCCGCACACTGAACGTGTGCCGAACCTGACCGCCCCCGCACACCTGCCGTGGACCGCGCCGACCGCCCCGGGACCGGTCACGGCCACCGTGCGGCTCCCGGGCTCGAAGTCGATGACCGCCAGAGCGCTGGTCCTCGGTGCGCTGTCGCTCGGCGCCAGCACCCTGCGCGGGCCGCTGCGGGCCCGCGACACCGAGCTCATGGCGGCCGGCCTGCGGGCCATGGGCTGCCACGTGTCCACGCCCGACGACAACCTGTGGGTGGTGCGGCCCCGCCCGCTGTGCGGCCCCGCCCGCATCGACGTCGGCGGCGCCGGCTCGGTGCTGCGCTTCCTGCCGCCGCTCGCCGCCCTCGCCGACGGTCCGGTCGGGTTCGACGGTGACCGGCGCAGCCGCACGCGGCCGATGGCGCCGCTGGTCGGCGCGCTGCGCAGCCTCGGTGCCCGAGTCGAGTACGGCACCGGACTGCCGCTGACCGTGCACGGCATCGGGCGCCTCGCCGGGGGCGAGGTGACCATGGACGCGTCCGCGTCCAGCCAGCTGGTCTCGGGGCTGCTGCTCGCGGCGCCCGAGTTCGACCGGGGGGCCGTCGTGCGCCACGCCGGGCCGCCGGTGCCGCGCGCACCCCACCTGCGCATGACGGTGCAGATGCTGCGCGCCGCCGGGGCCGGCATCGACGACGGCCGCCCCGACGTCTGGGTGGTCGAGCCGGGCCGGCTCACCGGCCGCGCCTGGGACATCGAGCCGGACCTGCCGGCGGCCGCGCCGTTCCTAGCCGCGGCCCTGGTCACCGGCGGCACGGTGACCGTCGCCGGCTGGCCGCGCTCCGGCATGCAGCCCGGCGAGCGGCTGCTGGAGCTGCTGGGGCGGATGGGCGGCGTGCCCACGCTCACCCGGCACGGGCTCGTGATGCGCGGCACCGGCACCGTGCACGGCATCACCGCCGACCTGACCGACGCGGCCGAGCTCATCCCGGTGCTGGCCGCGCTCGCCGCGGTCGCGGACTCCCCGTCGCACCTGCACGGCATCGCGCACCTCGGCGGTCACGAGACCGACCGGATCGCCGCACTGCTCACCGCGCTCACCGCGCTCGGCGCCGACGTCGCCAAGGACCACGACGGCCTGCGGATCCGGCCCCGCCCGCTGCGCGGCACCACGGTCGCCACCCACGACGACCACCGCCTGGCCCACGCCGCCGCCGTCCTCGGGCTCGCCGTCGACGGGGTCCGCCTCGACGACGTGACATGCACCGCGAAGACACTGCCGGACTTTCCCCGGCTATGGTCAACGATGGTGCACGGTTCGGCTTCCTTTGGAGGGCAAGACTGACGCGCAAGCGCGAGTACGACGAGGACGACGTCCGGGTCCGCCCGAGCCGGTCCTCGCGACCTCGCACGCGCACTCGCCCCAAGCACAGCGACGCGGTCCTCGGGTTCGTCGTCGCGGTCGACCGCGGCCGGTACACCTGCCACGTGGCCGGCACGGACGCCGTCGTCACCGCCATGCGGGCCCGTGAGCTGGGCCGCCACGGCGTCGTCGTCGGCGACAACGTCCAGATCGTCGGCGACGTCACCGGCCGGCCCGACACCCTCGCCCGCATCGTGCGCATCGACGAGCGCAGGTCGGTCCTGACGCGCACCGCCGACGACGAGGAAGGCAGCACCGAGGGCCGCTTCGAGCGGGTCGTCGTCGCCAACGCCGAGCAGCTCGTCATCGTCAACTCGCTGCACGACCCGCCGCCGCGGACCGGCTTCATCGACCGCTGCCTCGTCGCGGCGTACGACGCCGAGATCGAGCCCCTGCTCTGCCTCACCAAGGGCGACCTGGCGGTCCCTGCGGCCGTGCTCGACTACTACTCCGAACTCGACCTGCCGCACGTGCTGTGCCGCCCCGACGAGCCCATCGACGACCTGGTCGCCGCGCTGCGCGGCCGGGTCTCGGTGATGATCGGGCACTCCGGCGTCGGCAAGTCCACCCTCGTCAACCGGCTCGTCCCGGGCACCGACCGGGCCGTCGGCGTGGTCAGCGCCGTCGGTAAGGGCCGGCACACGTCCACCAGCGCTGTGGCGCTGCGCCTGCCGGCCGACAGCGGCGACGATCCCGGCTGGATCATCGACACGCCCGGCGTCCGGTCGTTCGGCCTGGCACACGTGTCGGCGGACAGCCTGCTGCACGGATTCCCCGACCTGGTCGAGGCGTCGACGCGGTGCGCGCCCAACTGCGATCACACCGGCGCCGGCGGCGAGTGCGGGCTGGACAAGCTGGTCGCCGAGGGGGGCGCGGACGCGCGCCGGCTCGCGTCGTTCCGGCGGCTGCTCGCCTCGAAGGAAGGCACCCTCGACCCGCAGGACGAGGGCGGGTCCTAGACGGTGACCGGGCCGCCGGTGCGCCAGTAGGTGCCGTCGGCGCGGGAGAGCAGGTCGCTGTCGACGAGGTACCGGCGCAGTGCGGCGTAGTCGTCGTGCCACGCCCGCAGGACGGCGTTGACCTCGCGCTCGGGGTACCGGACGCCGGGCTCGAACGAGGACGCGATGTGCTCCAGCACGACCTGGCGCTTGCCGTGGGCGGCCGGCAGGTGGGTGAGGCGGCCGTCGACGACGAACGTGCGCAGGATCTGGTCGCGCTGACGGTCGGGGTCCATCGGCTCGGCCGGCGCCGGCGCGGCGGCATGGGCGCGCACGGAGTCCTTGAAGACCTCGACGTCGGCGCGCAGGGCGCCGTCGGTGAGGGCGAGCAGGCCGCCCTGCTGCAGCCGGGCGACCGCGGCGGCCACGGTGCGGGCCGGCAGGCCCGTCACGGACTCGATCCCGGTGAGGCCCGAGGCGCCGAGCACGACGGCGGCGTAGACCCGGAGCCGGTCCTCCTCGGCGAGCAGGCCGCACAGCGCGGCGGGCGAGGCAGCGGGCGAGGCGGCGGGCGAGGCGGCGGGCGAGGCGGTCACAAACGGCGACAGTACTGCCAGAAGATGGCGATCGTCGGCTAAGTTTCCGCGCATGGCGCGCTACGCGGACGACCTGGCCCTCGCTCATCTGCTTGCCGACACCGCGGACGCGATCGCCGTTCCCCGGTTCCGGGCCCAGGACCTGCACGTGTCGACGAAGCCCGACCTGACGCCGGTGACGGAGGCCGACACGGCGGTGGAGAAGGCGCTGCGGGCCACCCTGCAGCGGGCCAGGCCGCGCGACGGGGTGCTGGGCGAGGAGTACGGCGCGACCGAGGCCGCCGCCGGCCCCGGGACGCGGCAGTGGGTGATCGACCCGATCGACGGCACGAAGAACTACGTCCGTGGGGTACCCATCTGGGCGACGCTGATCGCGTTGATGGAGGGCGCCCAGCCGGTGGTCGGGCTGGTGTCGGCGCCGGCGCTCGGGCGGCGGTGGTGGGGCGCGCTCGGTCACGGTGCGTACGCGGGACGGCACACGGCGGCCGCGACGCCGATCCGGGTGAGCGGGGTCGACCGGCTCGCCGACGCGAGCTTCTGCTACTCCTCGCTCGGCGGCTGGGAGGAGGCCGGGCGGCTCAACGCCATCCTCGACCTGACCCGCCGGACCTGGCGGCAGCGGGCGTACGGCGACTTCTACGGGTACATGCTGCTCGCCGAGGGCGCCGTGGACATCATGGTCGAGCCGGAGCTGTCGCTGTGGGACCTGGCCGCGCTGGTGCCGATCGTCACCGAGGCCGGGGGCACGTTCACGGACCTGCAGGGGCATCCGGGGCCGGGCGGCGGGAGCGCGATCGCTACGAACGGTCACCTCCATGAGGACGTTCTCACCCGGTTGGGCAACCCCAGGCTGTCTGGTTTGTCAGGATAAACCGAATGGTCCACATGCCACTGCTCCGAACCGGGTCTATCCTCTCCGGGTGGCATCATGGAGTTGGTTCTTCCTCGGCGCGATGATCGCCGCCTATGGGGTGGCCAACCTGCTGCAGTCCGTCGCCGCCGCCCGCACCGACCTGCACCACGGGTTCCACCCGATGCTGCTGCTGCGACTGGGCCGGCACAGGTCCTACCTGGTCGGCGTCGCCTGCCAGTTCGGCGGCTTCGCGCTGGCCTTCTTCGCCCGGCGCGACCTGCCGCTGTTCCTGGTCCAGTCGGCGATGGCCGCCGGGCTCGGCGTCACCGCCCTGCTCGGGGTGCTGATCCTCAAGTGGCGGCTGCCACGGACCGAGCTCGCGCTGCTGGTGCTGCTCGCCTTCGGGCTCGCCGCGCTGGTCCTGGCCGCGAAGCCGGCACCGTCGCGGCAGCTCGGCACTGCCGGGGTCGCCGGCCTCATCGCCGCGCTCGGCGCCATCGCGGTCGTCGGGTTCTTCGCCGGCCGCCTGCACGGGGCACCGGGCTCCGTGGCGCTCGGCGCGCTGTCCGGCGTGGCGTTCGGCGCGGCGGCGGTCGCGTCGCGCCCCCTCGCCTCGGCCGACAACCTCGGCCAGTTCTTCACCGACCCGCTGTCCTACCTGCTCATCGCCCATTCGCTGGTCGGCCAGCTGCTGCTGGGCCTGGCGATGCAGCGCGGCTCGACCACCGCCGCGGTCGCCGCCATGGACGCGGCCGGCGCCGTGCCCGCCGCCCTGATCGGCCTGCTGTTCCTCGGCGACGGGGTGTGGCCGGGCCGGGAGTGGCTGGTGGCGGCCGGCTTCGTGATCACGCTCGGCAGCGTGATCGGGCTGAGCTTCTACGCCGAGCCGCAGCACCACCACCAGATCACCCGCGAGGCGAAGACCCTCGTGCTCCGGGGCGGCGTCGCCGTCAGCGCCCGCCGGCCCGCCGGCCGCTGAAACCCACCCTGCCCACCCGCCGCTGAACCCGGCCGGCCCGCCGGCCGCTGAACCCGGCCGGCCCGCCCGCCGCTGAGCCCGGCTGGCCCGCCGTACACCGGCGGCCGCAACCGCATCGCCAGACGCATCTCGCCACAGGGGTCACTCCTGCGACCGCGCCGAGCGGTGTCAGCCGTTCGGCGGCACCGTCCGGCAACTCAGCCGACCCGACCCGCACCCCGGTATTCGTTCAGACCTCCACCGCGCGACCGATCTGTCAGACGTAGAGGTCGGTGACGGTGAGCGGGATGGAGGCGGACTTGCTGACACGCACGATCAGCGCCTGGTTCGCGGCCTGGATGGCGCTGCTCACCGTGGCGTTCTACCTCTGGCCGGGCCAGCACATGCTCTGGTGGGGCGCGATCGGCCTGTCCAGCGTGTGCGGGGTGCTCGTCGGCGTGCTGGTGCACCGGCCACGGCGGCGCTGGCCGTGGCTGCTGCTGACCGCCGGCCTGTTCGCGTTCGGCGCCGGCGACTTCCTGTACAACCTGCTCACCGACGGGTTCGGGATGACCAACCCGTTCCCGTCGGTCTCCGACGTGCTGTACCTGGCGATGTACCCCCTCGTCGCGGGCGGCCTGCTCGGCTTCATCCGGTCCCGGACCGGCCGCAACGACCGCGACAGCCTGCTGGACGCCGCGACGCTGACCATCGGCCTGGCGCTGCTGTCGTGGATCTTCCTGATCGACCCGTACGTGCGCAGCACCGAGCTGACGCTCGTGCAGAAGCTGGTCTCCATCGCGTACCCCCTCGGCGACGTGCTGACCCTGGCGGTGTTCGCGCGGCTGATCACCGGCGGCGGGCGCCGCAGCCTGTCGATCATGATCCTCGGCGGCGGCACTGCCGGCCTGCTCGTCGCCGACGTCGTGTACGGGCTGATCCAGCTCAACGGCGCCTGGGAGGTCGGCGGCGCCACCGACCTCGGCTGGGTGCTCTGCTACGGGGCGTGGGCCGCGGCGGCGCTGCACCCGTCGATGGTGGAGCTCACCGAGCCGGCCAGGTCGCAGGCCGCCGACGTCGGGGTGCGCCGCATCGCGTTGCTCGGCGGCGCGTCGCTGATCGCGCCCGGCGTGCTGCTGGTCGAGGCGAGCCTCGGCACGGTGCGCGACGCGGCCGTCATCGCCGTCATGTCCGGTCTCATGTTCGTGCTCGTCCTCGCCCGCCTCGCCGGGGTGATGGGCAACCACCGCCAGTCGATGGCCCGCGAGCGGGAGCTGCGCGAGGCCACGACCACGCTGGTGTCGGCCGCCGACGCCGACGAGACCCTCGCGGCCGTGCGGCGCGCGGTGGACCGGCTGCTGCCGGCCGGCGTGGCGCACACGGTCGTGCTGGTGCGGTCCGAGCGGGTCGACGATCCGGGGCTGGTCCGGGTGTCCGGGCTCGACCCGGAGGTGCGGGAGCTGCTGCGCGGGTACAGCTCGGCGCTGCGCCACCCGATGGGCGTCGAGCGCGACATGCTCTACGTCGGCGCGCCGACCGAGGCGCTGCAGGTGCTGCAGCCGACGTTCGAGGTGCTCGCGTCGCAGGCGGCGATGGCCCTGGAGCGCATGACGCTGACCGACGAGGTCAACCGGCGCAACAGCGAGGCCTACTTCCGGACCCTCATCCACAACACGTCCGACGTGATCCTCATCGTCGACGAGCACGACGTGATCCAGTACGCGAGCCCGTCGGCCGGCACGGTCTTCGGCGACGAGCGGCTCGCCGGGTACGAGCTGTGGGAGTTCGTCGCCGCCGACGAGCGGCCCCGCCTCGCCGAGCTGCTCACCCAGGTCCGCGGCGGGCTGCACGCGCACAACCAGATGGACCTGCGCGCCGAGCGCGTCGACGGCGCCGGGTTGCTGGTCGAGGTCGACTGCCGCGACCTGCGCGACGACCAGACCGTCGGCGGCCTGGTGCTCACCGTGCGGGACGTGACCGAGCGCCGCCGGCTGGAGGAGCAGCTGATCCGCCAGGCGTTCCACGACGCGCTGACGGGCCTGGCCAACCGGGTGCTGTTCCAGGACCGGGTGGAGCAGGCGGTGGCCCGGGCCAAGCGCGACGCGCACCTGGACATGCATCTGGCCCGGGGGCTGGTCGGGGTCCTGTTCATCGACCTGGACGACTTCAAGATCGTCAACGACACGCTCGGCCACGCGGTCGGCGACGCGCTGCTGATCGCGGTCGGCGAGCGGATCACCGCCGCGCTGAGCGACACCGACACGGTCGCCCGCCTCGGCGGCGACGAGTTCGCCGCGCTGATCGAGGCCGACTCGATGGCGGCGCTGGAGCTGGCCGCGGAGCGGATCATCCTCGCGCTCGCCGAGCCGTTCGAGATCGCCGGCCAGGACGTCAACGGCATCTCCAGCGTCGGGCTGTCCACCACCGTCGACGCCAGCTCCGCCGAGGAGCTGCTGCGCCAGGCCGACCTCGCGCTGTACGTGGCGAAGGGCGCCGGCAAGGGCCAGTGGCGGCGGTACCAGTCCGACCTGCACACGGCGGTGCTGGAGCGACTTGAGCTGCGCGCCGCGCTCGACCAGGCGGTCAAGGAGCAGCAGTTCGTCCTGCAGTACCAGCCGATCGTGGACCTGGAGACCGGCTCGCTGCTGGGCTTCGAGGCGCTCGTGCGGTGGAACCACCCGACCAGGGGCATGATCGCGCCCGGCCACTTCATCGAGGTGGCCGAGGAGAGCGGCCTCATCGTGCCGATGGGGCGGATGGTGCTGCAGCAGGCGCTGAACACCGTCGGGCGCTGGCAGCGCTCCACGGCGCCGGGTGCGCTGCGGTACATCAGCGTCAACGTCTCGGTCAGGCAGTTCCGCACCCCCGGCTTCGTCGAGGAGGTCCGGCAGCTGCTGCGGGCCTCCGGCGTGGAGCCCGGCACGCTGCTGCTGGAGATCACCGAGAGCCTCCTGCTGCGCAACGACGAGCAGGTCAGGGCCGACTTCGACGAGCTGCGCGCGATGGGGGTCCGGCTCGCCATCGACGACTTCGGCACCGGGTACTCGTCGCTGTCGTACCTGCAGCACATGCCGATCGACGTACTCAAGATCGACAAGTCGTTCATCGACGGAATGCTGGAGTCCAAGCAGCAGCGGGCGGTCATCACCGCCATCGTCACCCTCGCCCAGACGCTCGACCTCACGGTCGTCGCCGAGGGCGTCGAGGAGCCCGCGCAGGCCGCGGCGCTGCGCGAGACGGGCTGCCCGTACGGCCAGGGCTACCTCTTCGCGCGGCCGCTGTCCGAGCCGGACGCCTTCGCCATGATCCCCAAAGCGGCGCCCTTCGCCGCGATGGCCTGAATCACCCAACCGGACCGCAACCCGGACGGAACCGCAGCGGCTCCGCGCGTCCATCGCAATGGAATGCACCACCCTTCGAGGAAAGGCACCAGGAATGACCGTCAGCCCGATGCACAGCGCCAAGGCCAGCTACATCCGCCGTGACGGGCGGTGGGCCGACCTGGAGCGCCTGCGCACGAGCAGCCCGATGTACGACGCGACGATCGAGGAGATCGCCGGCCGGCGCATCCGGGTCGGCCGGCACTGGCTGTCGGACTTCGCCTCCTGCAACTACCTCGGCTTCGACCTCGAGCCGGAGATCATGGACGCGGTCGACCCGTACCTGCGCACCTGGGGCACCCACCCCAGCTGGTCGCGGCTGCTGGGCAACCCGAAGCCGTACATCGAGATCGAGGAGCGCCTCACCGAGCTGCTCGGCGCCCCCGACACCCTGCTGCTGCCGACGATCACCCACATCCACATGTCGGTGATCCCGATCCTGGCCGGTCAGGGCACGATCTTCCTGGACTCGCAGTCGCACAAGACCATCTACGACGGCGCCATGTACGCCAAGGGCCTCGGCGCGACCGTCGTCCGGTTCCGCGCCAACGACCCGGAGCACCTCGAGGAGCTGCTGAAGGCCGCGCCGGCCGGCGGCGCCCGGCTGGTCGCCATGGACGGCGTCAACTCCATGACCGGCCTCGCCCCCGACCTGGCCCGCTTCGCCCAGGTCTGCCGCGAGAACGACGCGCTGCTCTACGTCGACGAGGCGCACGGCTTCGGCGTCATCGGCGAGCGCACCCCGGACGAGACCTCGCCCTACGGCTCGCGCGGCAACGCGATCGTCCGGTACGCCGGCGAGACCTACGACAACATCGTGCTGGTCGGCGGCTTCTCCAAGGCGTACTCGTCGCTGATGGCGTTCCTGGCGCTGCCGACCTGGCTGAAGAACCACCTCAAGGTCGCCGCCCCGCCGTACCTGTACTCGGGCCCGTCGCCGACGGCGTCGCTCGCCACCGTCATGGCCGGCCTGGACGTGAACGAGAAGCGCGGCGACGAGATCCGCGGCGAGCTGTACCGCAAGACGATGAAGGTGCTCGACCACGTGCGCGCCCTCGGCCTGTACACGCCGAACACCGGCACCACCCCGATCATCGAGCTGCCGCTGGCCGAGGGCCAGGACATCCAGCAGGTCGGGCAGTTCCTGTGGGACCGCGGCATCTACGTCACCCTGGCCGCCTACCCGCTGGTCCCCCGCGACCAGGTCGGCTTCCGCGTCCAGGTGACCGCGGCCAACACGGACGAGGAGCTCGACCAGCTCAACGCGGTCCTGTCGGAGCTCGCCGACCGGCAGCAGCTGCGCGACGCCGCCTGATGGCGAGGCACCGCGCCCCGCGCTCGCTCCCGGGCCTGCTCGTCCCCCTCCGGCAGCGGGACTTCCGCCTGCTGTGGACGGGGATGAGCAGCTCGCTGATCGGCGACGGCATCCTGCTCGTCGCGCTGGCCTGGCAGGTGTACGCGCTGTCCGGCGCGCCCGCGGCGATGTCGGTCGTCGGCTTCGCCCTGTCGCTGCCCCAGGTCGCCACGCTGCTGTTCGGCGGGGTGGTCAGCGACCGGTTCGACCGGCGCAAGATCATGCTCTGCACCGACCTGGTGCGGGGCGCGGTGCTCACCGTCCTGACCGTGCTCAGCCTGACCGGCGTGGTCCAGGTGTGGCACATCGTGGCGCTCGTGGCCGTCTACGGCGCCGCCTCCGGCTTCTTCGGCCCGGCGTTCGACTCGATCGTGCCGCAGCTGGTGCCGGAGGAGGACCTGGTCCAGGCGAACGCGCTGGACCAGGTCGTGCGGCCGGCGGCGCTGCAGATGGCCGGGCCCTCGATCGGCGGCATCCTGATCGCGATCGGGGGTAGCGGGTTGGCGTTCGCGGTCGACGCGGCCACGTTCGCGGCGTCGGCGACCTGCCTGTGGCTGATGCGGCCCGTGATCCGCGAGCAGGACGACGAGGCGGCCGGGTCGGTCTGGGAGGAGTTCAAGGAGGGCATGAACTACGTCCGCCGCAACGTGTGGCTGTGGGGCACCTTTCTCGCCGCGACCTTCGCCTACCTGCTCTTCATCGGCCCCACCGAGGTCCTGCTGCCGTTCGTGGTGAAGCACGAGCTGCACGGCAGCGCCGGCGACCTCGGCCTGGTCCTGGCCAGCGGCGGCATCGGCGCGATCGCGGCGGCCCTGGCCGTCGGCCAGCGCGGCGTGCCGCGGCGCTACATGCCCTTCATCTACATCACCTGGACCCTGGCGACCCTCGCCGTGGCCGGCTACGGCCTGGCGACCACCTCCTGGCACCTCGCCATCGCGTGTGCCCTGGTCAACGGCCTGGAAGCGGCCGGCACGATCGCCTGGGCGACGGCGAAGCAGCGGCTCGTGCCGCAGGAGCTGCTCGGCAGGGTCTCCAGCGTCGACTGGTTCATCTCGATCGCGCTGGTCCCGCTGTCCTACGCGATGGCCGCGCCGGTGGCCTCCGCGATCGGCGTGCAGAGCACCCTCGTCGGCGCCGGTGTCCTGGGTGCGGTCGTCACGTTCGCCTTCCTGTTCCTGCCCGGCATGCGCGCACCCCGGCAGCTGGTGGTGAGCCCGTCGTGAACGACCCCATCGAGATGGTGGACCGGCTCGGCACGGCCTTCATGTCGCAGGACGTGGCCAGGGTACTGGCGTGCTTCGTGCCCGACGACGACATCACCTACGTGGGCAGCGAGGCCGGCGAGTCGGCGACCGGGCGGGGCGCGGTCGAGAAGCTCCTCAAGGACCTGTTCGCCCGGCCCGAGTCCTACAGCTGGCAGGCGAGCGCGGCGACCGTGCACACCGTGCCCGGCGGGGCGTTCGTGCTGGCCGAGGCCGACGGCGCGGAGCACCACCCGGACGGGTCCGTGACGCCGTTCCCCTACCGGGTGACGGGGCTGCTGTCGCGGCGCGCGTCCGGGGTCTGGCTGTGGCGGGCGGTACAGGGCGCGGAGCCTTCCTGATCGCAGACTAACAGTGTTAGTTTTATGGGTATGCGTGCCGTCTACTTCGCCGCCGCGCGGCGGACCCCGATCGGGAAGCTGCGCGGCGGCCTTTCCCACATCCGCCCCGACGACCTCGCCGCGGCCGTGATCCGGACCCTGGTCGAGGGCATCGACCCCGCCCGCGTGGACGAGGTCTACTGGGGCGCGGCCAACCAGGCCGGCGAGGACAACCGCAACGTCGCCCGGATGGCGGTGCTGCTCGCCGGGCTGCCCGAGACCGTGCCCGGCGCCACCGTCAACCGGCTCTGCGCGTCCGGCATGGAGGCGGTGACCGTCGCCGCCCGCACCATCGCCGCGGGCGAGGCCGACGTCGTCGTCGCCGGCGGGTCGGAGTCGATGAGCCGGGCGCCGTTCGTGCTGCCCCGCCCCGACGACGCGCTGCCCAACGCGATGTCGATCGCCGACACGCGGCTCGGCTGGCGCCTGGTCAACCCGCTGATGAAGGACCTGCACGGGCTGCTGTCCATGGGCGAGACCGCCGAGGAGGTCGCCGCCCGCTACGGCGTGTCCCGCGACCGGCAGGACGCGTTCGCGCTGCGCAGCCACCAGCTCGCCGCCGCCGCCCGCGACGCCGGCCACTTCGACGGCGAGCTCGTCGCCGTCGACGGGGTCACCGCCGACGAGGGCATCCGCGCCGACACCAGCCTCGCCAAGCTCGGCGACCTCAAGCCGGTCTTCAAGGCCGGCGGCACGGTCACCGCCGGCAACTCCTCCCCGCTCAACGACGGCGCCGCCGGCCTGCTGCTGGTCAGCGAGGACGCGTTGCACGAGCTCGGCCTGGAGCCGCTCGGCCGGTACGTGGCGGGCGCCTCCGCCGGCGTGCACCCCGACGTGATGGGCATCGGCCCGGTCCCGGCCACCGGGCGGGTCCTCGCCCGCAGCGGCTGGAAGCTCGGCGACGTGCAGTCCGCCGAGCTCAACGAGGCCTTCGCCGCGCAGGCCGTCGCCGTCACCGACCAGCTCGGGCTCGACCCCGACATCGTCAACCCGTCCGGCGGCGCGATCGCGCTCGGCCATCCCCTGGGCTGCTCCGGCGCCCGCATCCTGACCACCCTGCTGCACCGCATGCGGCGCACCGGCGCGACCCGCGGGCTCGCCACCATGTGCGTCGGGGTCGGGCAGGGCTCCGCCGTCCTCGTGGAAAGGTGACTTGAACCGTGACATCGTCCAGATTCGCCGGCAGGACCGCCGTCGTCACCGGCGCGGCGCAGGGCATCGGCCTCGCGACCGCCCGCCTGCTCGCCTCGCAGGGCGCCCGCGTCGCGCTGCTCGACCTCGACGCCACCCGCATCCCGGACGGCGTCGGGACCGCGTACTCGTGCGACGTCACCGACCAGGCCGCGGTCGACCGCACGTTCGACGCCGTCGCCGAGGAGTTCGGCTCGCTGGACGTGCTGGTCAACAACGCCGGTATCACCCGCGACAACCTGCTGTTCAAGATGCCGGTCGAGGAGTGGAACTCGGTCCTCACCACCAACCTCACCAGCATGTTCCTGTGCTGCCACGCCGCGCAGCGGCACATGGTGCCGGCCCGGTCGGGGCGCATCGTGAACCTCAGCAGCCGCTCCGCCCTCGGCAACCGCGGACAGGCCAACTACGCCGCGGCGAAGGCCGGCGTGCAGGGCCTCACCGCGACGCTCGCGATCGAGCTCGGGCCGTACGGGATCACCGTGAACGCGGTCGCGCCCGGGTACATCGCCACGCCGATGACCGCCGCCACCGCGACCCGGGTCGGCAGCACACCGGAGGAGCACCAGCAGGAGGTCGCGGCGCGCACCCCGCTGCGCCGGGTCGGCCGGCCGGAGGAGGTCGCCGCCGTCATCGCGTTCCTGGCCAGCGACGAGGCCTCCTACGTCTCCGGCCAGACGCTGTACGTCAACGGCGGTGCCCGGTAAGCCCTGACGACCACCTGCGCCGGGCCCGGGTCCGCGTCAGCGCTTGCCGCCGGCCCCGGGCTTGGCGACCTCCTTGATCGTGTCCTCGGTGCGCACGAGCGGCGTGTCGACCAGGTGCTCGGCCAGGAACCAGGCCTGCAGCTCGCCGGTGCGGATCACCTCGGAGACCAGCAGGTCGTTGGTGCCGTCGTCGCCCATGTCGGCGACCCGGTCCGCGGCGTCGTGCGCCTCGGTGAGGATCATCTCGTGCGCCTCGAGCAGCCGCGACAGCATCGCCGGCACCTCCTCGGCGCCGTCCGGCGGCCGGGGCACCCGGGTGAGCTCGGCGACGTGCCGCGGGTCGCCGACCGCGATGCCGCCCATGGTCTGCACCCGCTCGGCGAGCGCGTCGACCAGCTCCAGCTGCTCCGCCGCATGCTTGTCGAGCAGCAGGTGCAGCTGGTAGAAGGTCGGGCCGCGCATGAGCCAGTGGTGCTTCTTGTACAGGGCGTACAGGATCTGGGTGTCGGCGAGGACCTGGTTGAGCCGCTCGCAGGAGTACGACCGGGCTTCCGCGGCCAGTGCGACCGGGAACTGCCGGATGGAGCCGAACCGCTGGATCTCCCGGCCCTGCTGGTGCAGCCACGGCTGGCTGCCGGCCTTCTTCTTCGCCGCCGCCCCGGTGCTCTTCGCCGCCGAGGTGGCGGTCTTGGCCGCCGGCATGGCGCTTTTCGCTGCTGGCATGGTGTTTTTCGCTGGTGGCATGGTGGCGCTCTGCCCACCGCCGCCCACGCGAACCTCACCCGGGGGCGGAACCGGAGGGTGGCCCGCGCCGTCAGAGGGGGTATGACCCAGCTGCGCGTGCTCGCCGCCATCCTGCTCCTCCTGGTCGCCGGCTGCGCCGCCGAATCCCCCGGCGGCTCGCCGGGCGGATCGTCCGGCGGCGCCGTCTCCTACGGCCCCGACGAGCTCGTGCTGCGCGTCGACGTGTCCGGCGGCCTGGTCCCGGTGGCGACGACCGTCACCGACGTGCCGGCCGTGAGCGTGTACGGCGACGGCCGGGTCGTCACCAACGGCCCGATGATCGAGATCTACCCGGGCCCGGCGCTGCCGAACGTGCAGCTGCAGCGCATCAGCACCGCCGACGTGGCGAAGCTGGTCGAGCTGGCCCTGGACGCCGGCGTCGGCCGGCACGCCGACCTCGGCATGCCCAACGTCGCGGACGCGCCGACCACCCACATCATGGTCCGCACCGCCGCCGGGGAGCAGGTCACCGACGCCCCCGCGCTCGGCATCGCCGAGGACTCGCTGTCCGGCCCGCAGCGCGCCGCCCGCCAGCGCCTGCAGCGCCTGGTCGAGGCCCTGTCCGACCTGCGCTCGACGCTCGGCAACGGCGCTGTGCCGGAGCCGGTGGCGTTCCCGGCGGCGGGCGTCGCCGCGGTTGCCGAGCCGTGGACCGAGGCGGGCGGCGACCAGGGCCTGCCCGCGCAGCAGCCGGTGGCGTGGCCCGGTCCGGCGCTGCCCGGCGAGGCGGTCGCGGACCGGCCGGGCGTGCACTGCGTCAGCGCCACCGGCGAGGAGGGTCAGCGGATCCTCGCCGCGGCAGGGAAGGCCAACACGCGCACCCCGTGGACGTCGGCAGGCTCGACGTGGCAGGTCACGTTCCGCCCGTTCCTGCCGGGCGAGTCGAGCTGCGCCGACCTGACGCACCGCTAGGCCGCCGCGCCCGGACCGTCAGGGCGCGGCGACCCGGCGGCGGACCTGGTCGGCGTCGGGGTGCCCGAGGTCCTCGAGGATGGCGAGGGCGGCGAGCCAGCACGCGCGGGCCTCCTCCGGCGCGCCGGCCGCCTGGTGCAGGTCGCCGAGGTGGGTCTGGGTCTCCGACTCGCCGTAGCGGTCGCCGATCTCCCGCCACAGGTCGAGGGCCTGGCGGTAGCACTCGGCGGCCGGCTCGTGCTCGCCGAGCTGGTGGTGGATGAAGCCGATGCTGTCCCAGCTGTACGCCTCGCCGGTCCGGTCCCCGATCCGCTGCTGCAGTTCGAGGGCCTGGTGGCAGTGGTCGAGGGCCTCGCGGTGCTCGCCGGCGGCGGCGTAGGACCAGCCGAGGTTGGCCAGCGCCGCGCCCTGCCCGGCCTGGTCGCCGGTGGCGCGCAGCAGCTCCAGGGACCGCAGCAGGTGCCCGATCGCGTCGCGGGGGCGGGCCTGCCGGTCGGCGATGAAGCCCAGGTTGCCGTGGACCCTGGCCCGGCCGGCGTCGTCGCCGATGCGGCCGTACCGGTCCAGCGCCAGCTCCAGGTGGGTGGTGGCGGCGGCGTAGTCGCGCATCCGGATGCAGGCCCGGCCGAGCTGGTGCGCGCTGACCGCCTCGCCCGCGGCGTCGCCGGCCCGTTGCGCGGCGGCGAGCGCGATCCGCTGCACCGCGAGCAGGTCCGGCCAGTGCCCGCGCCGGTCGAGGTGGTCGACGAGTGCCCACGCCAGCCGCCACGCGTGCCCGTCGTGGCCGGTCGCGGCGGCCTCCCGGACGGCGGCGAGGAGGGTGTGGTGCTCCTGCGCGTACCAGGCGAGGGCCTGCGCCTCGGTGCCGGGCGAGCCGGTGGTGCCGACGTCCGGCAGCGGCGTGCGGTGCGGGTCGAGCAGCAGTGCCGCGGTGTGCGCGGTGCGCAGGTGGTGCTCCAGCAACCGCAGCGTCGCCGCGGCCCGCTCGGCCGGGCCGTCCAGGGTGCCGGACAGCTCGGCCGCGTACGCGCGCAGCAGGTCATGCGCGACGAACCGCCCCGGCGCGTGCTCGGTGAGCAGGCTCGCGTGGGTCAGCTCCGCCAGGGCCCGCCGCGCGTCGGCCGCCTCGCCGAGCAGCGCGGCCGACGCGGCCCGGCCGACGTCCGGCCCCGGGGCCAGGGCCAGCAGCCGGAAGAGGGCCGCGGCCTGGGCGCTCAGCCGCTGGTACGACCAGGAGAACACCGACCGCACGTCGGTGGCCGCGGCGGCGTCGCGCAGCATGGCGAGCCGCCCGCGCTCGGCGCGCAGTTCCCCGGCGAGCACGCCGAGCGGCAGGTCCGGGTGCGCGGCGGCGCGGGCGGCGACGACCACCAGCGCGAGCGGCAGCCGGGCGCACGCGTCGATGATCGCCTCGACGGCGGCCGGGTCCTGCCCGACGCGGGCCGGCCCGGCACGGTCGGCCAGCAGCCGCCGGGCCTCGCCGGCGCTGAGCAGGTCGAGCGTGACGGGCACCGCGCCGTCGGTGGCGACGAGGCCGGTGAGCTGGTTGCGGCTGGTGACGACGACGAGGCTGCCGGACCGGCCGGGCAGCAGCGGCCGGACCTGCTCGGCGTGCGCGGCGTTGTCGAGCAGGATCAGGACCCGCCGGCCGGTCAGGAGGCTGCGGTACAGCCCGATCCTGGCGTCGAGCTCCACCGGTACCTGGTCGGGGGCGACGCCGAGGGCGGTGAGGAACGCCCGCAGCGTTTCGTCCGCGGTCACCTCGGCGGTGCCGGGGCCGAAGCCGCGCAGGTTCACGTAGAGCTGGCCGTCGGGGAACCGGCCGGCGACCCGGTGCGCCCAGTGCACGGCGAGGGCGGTCTTGCCGACCCCGGCGGTGCCGATGACGATGACGGTGCCGGCATCGGCGTCGGCGGCCGCGGCGAGCCGGGCGATCGCGGCGTCCCGCCCGGTGAAGGGCTCCGGCGCGGCGGGCAGCTGTCGCGGTACCCCTCCGGCGGCCTGCTCGCCGGACCCGGCCGGAGCGCCGGGCTCGACGGCCTGGTCGCCGGACCCAGCGGCCCGGTCCTCGGCGCGGCTGTGCTCCTCGGCCCGGTCGCGGGCGTCGGCGAGCGCGCCGAGCTCGTCCGGGGACGCTTCGAGCAGCTGGACGAGCGTGTCGAAGCGGTCGGTCGGCGGCAGGATCTTGCCGGTGAAGTAGCCGCCGATGCTGCCGTGGGACCAGCCGGTGCGCCCCGCCAGCTCCCGGTAGGTCAGCGGCGGGTCGCCGCGCCGACGCGCCTGCCGGCGGCGCAGGTGCCGCAGCAGCTCGGCGAGGTCGTCGACGCTGGAGACCTTCGAGGCGATCGCGGGGATCGCCGCGCTGTCGCTGTCCACGGTGGACGGCGGGTCAGCTCTGGACCGGTATGTCCGCGCCCATCAGCCGGTAGTTGGAAATCTCCGGGTCCGGGAACACCTCGCCGGGCCGGGGCTGGATAACCGCGCCGACGCCGAACAGTAGGCCGACGACGACAAAAAGTAAGGATCTGCGGGCCGCCACCTTGACTCCTTACGGGCTCACCATACTGAGGCCGCAGGATACCAACCGCCCCCAGTCATTCGGCCAGGTGGATGCGTTCGCCGGGGCGCGCCCGCCCCGCGGCCCGCCCGCCACTAGGGTCACAGCATGCGTGTCGAGGAGCTGCTGGCGTTGGACCGTGCCCACGTGTGGCACCCGTACGGGCCGATGCCGGGGCGCGCCGAGCCGCTCGTCGCGGCGTCCGCGCAGGGCGTGCGGATCCGGCTCGCCCAGCCGTTCGAGGGGCACGACGAGCTGGTCGACGGCATGGCGTCGTGGTGGTCTGCGATCCACGGCTACCGCCACCCGGTGCTCGACGCGGCCGCCGCCGACCAGCTCGGCCGGATGAGCCACGTGATGTTCGGCGGGTTCACCCACGAGCCGGCGGTCACCCTGGCCGCGCGGCTGGTCGAGCTGACCCCGGCGCCGCTGCGGCACGTGTTCTTCAGCGACTCCGGGTCGGTGTCGGTCGAGGTCGCGATCAAGATGTGCCTGCAGTACCAGCGCTCGCTGGGCCGGCCCGCGAAGCGCCGCCTGCTGACCTGGCGCGGCGGGTACCACGGCGACACCTTCCACCCGATGTCGGTGTGCGACCCGGACGGGGGCATGCACAGCCTGTGGACGGGGGTGCTGCCGGCGCAGGTGTTCGCGCCGGAGCCGCCGGCCGCGTTCGACCCGGCCTATGCGGCGGCGCTGACGGCGCTCATCCACGAGCACGCGCACGAGCTCGCCGCGGTGGTCGTCGAGCCGGTCGTGCAGGGCGCCGGCGGGATGCGGTTCCACGCGCCGGAGTACCTGCGGGTGCTGCGCGAGGCGACCCGCGAGGCGGACGTCCTGCTGGTGTTCGACGAAATCGCGACCGGGTTCGGCCGCACCGGCGAGATGTTCGCCGCCGACCACGCCGGCGTCAGCCCCGACGTCATGTGCGTCGGCAAGGCGCTCACCGGCGGCTACCTGACGCTCGCGGCGACCCTGTGCACGGCGGAGGTCGCCGACGGCATCTCGCAGGGCAGCGTCCCGATCCTGGCGCACGGCCCGACATTCATGGCCAACCCCCTGGCGTGTGCGGTGGCCGGCGCGTCGCTGGACCTGCTGCTGGCCGGGGACTGGCGGGGCGACGTCAAACGCATCGAGACGGTGCTGGCCGCCGGGCTGGAGCCGGCGCGCGGCACGCCCGGCGTCGCCGACGTGCGGGTGCTCGGCGGGATCGGCGTCGTGCAGCTCGACCACGAGGTCGACATGGCCGCGGCGACCCGGGCGGCCGCGGCGCACGGGGTGTGGCTGCGGCCGTTCCGGGATCTGGTCTACACGATGCCGCCGTATGTGACGACCGCCGACGAGCTGTCCATGATCTCGTCGGCGGTCGTCGCGGCGGCTGCGGCCGGATGAAGGGCCGGGTGAGCGGCTACCGGCCCTGCAGCGACTTCACGTTGTCGCCGAAGGACCAGCCCTTGGAGCCGTCCCAGTTGATCGACCAGGTCATCAGGCCCTTGAGCTGGGTGTTGTACGCCTGCGACACCAGCGACGGGCTCATGTAGCCGCCGCCCGCGCCAGTCTGCGCGGGCAGGCCCGGGACCTGCTTGTCGTAGGGCACCCGGATGGTGACGCCCTGGATCGTCAGGCCGCTGTTGAGGCAGTTCGTCTGCACCTGGAAGCCCTGCACGGTGCCGGCCGAGTAGGAGTCACCGGAGCAGCCGTACATGCTGCCGTTGTAGTACTGCATGTTCAGCCACCACAGCCGGCCGTTGTCGACGTACTTCTTGATGATCGGCAGGTACGAGCCCCAGATCGAGCCGTAGGTGACGCTGCCGCCGGTCACGTAGGCCGTCTCCGGCGCCATCGTCAGGCCGAAGTTCGACGGCATCTGCGCGAGCACGCCGTCGATGATCCTGATGAGGTTCGCCTGCGACGTCGACAGCGTGTTGATGTTGCCGCTGCCGGTCAGGCCGGTCTCGATGTCGATGTCGATGCCGTCGAAGTTGTACGTCTTGAGGATCGGCACGATCGTCGCCACGAACCGGTCGGCGACGGCGCTGGAGCTCAGGTCGATGCCGGCGGCCGCGCCACCGATCGACATGAGGATCGTCGCGCCGGCAGCCTTGGCCGCGCACATCTCGGCCGGCGTGGCCACCTTGACCCCGGCGTCCATCCCGTTCTCCCACAGCACCGTGCCGTCGGAGCGGATGACGGGGAAGGCCGCGTTGATCACGTTGTAGCCGTGCTGCTTGATCCGCGCGTCGGTGATCGGGATCCAGCCGAGGCCGGGGTGCACGCCGTTGGACGCGCCGTCCCAGTTCTCCCAGTACCCCTGCAGCACCTTGCCGGCGGGGCGGGACTTCACCGCGCAGGTGCTGCCGCCCGGCGACGTGGAGGTGGACGGGCTGCTGCTCGGGGTCCGGCTCGGGGACGGGCTGCTGCTCGGGGTCCGGCTGGGCGTCGGGCTGGTGCTCGGGGTGCGGCTCGGCGTCGGGCTGGTCGTGCCGCCGGTGCACGCGCCGAGGTCCGTCCACAGCGACGGGGTCGCCGCGGGGTTCCAGCCGGCGCCCACGTACGCGGTGTGGGTGACGAGGGCCTGGTACAGCCGGCCGCCGTAGGTGACCTGCGTCCCGACGGTGTACGTGTTGCCCTCCGCCCAGGCGGGCGCCGAGCAGGTGACCGCCGCGGCGGCGTTGCTGGCCGCTTCCGCCTGGTTGACGGTGGCCATGACCATGCCCGCCACGAGCGTCACCGCCGCACCGGCGATCAGGGCAAAGGTTCGACGTTGCGCTCTCATGGCGCCGCCCTCCACATCGATGGGATCGATGGCCAGGGACTGTATCAGTTAACTTTCTTTAACAAAAGAGCTACCTCTATGTACGCAGGTCATTGTGGTGCGCAGTTTAAGGCTCCGTTACGGTTCGATGATTTCACCCCATGAGCGGTTCTGTTGATTTGCGTGTGACATCGTTAGCATACCCATCAACATTCACCAATTGGCCCGCCCGCCAGCAGGATGCCAAGGAGAACCCTCATGTCCCCATCACGCCACCGGCGACGGCTGCTCGGCGCAGCCCTCGCCGCGCTGCTCGGTTTCGGGACGGCGGTGTCCGCCGCGCCGCCGGCGACGGCCGCGCCCGCCCAGCCGGCGCCGCTGAACACCCCGTGGACCAGCCAGGCGCTCGCCGGCCAGCCGCTGCCGGAGTACCCGCGGCCCCAGATGACCAGGCCCGACTGGCTCAATCTCAACGGCGAGTGGCAGCTGCGCCAGTCGGCCACCAACGACACCCCCGTCTTCGGGCAGACCCTGCCGGAGCGGGTCAACGTCCCCTTCCCCGTGGAGTCGGCGCTGTCCGGGATCAAGCGGGCCCCGAACGACAACCGGCTCTACCTGTTCTACCGGCGCACGTTCACGGTGCCCGCCGGCTGGGCCGGGCGGCGCGTCCAGCTGCACTTCGGCGCGGTCGACTGGCAGGCCACCGTGTGGGTCAACGGCGTGCAGGTCGGCGGGCACACCGGCGGCTACGACCGCTTCGAGTTCGACATCACGCCGCAGCTCAACGGCGGCACGAACGAGCTGGTGGTGCGCGTCTACGACCCGACGGACACCCCGGGGCTCAACATCGCCCGGGGCAAGCAGGTGCGCAACCCCGGCGGCATCATGTACACGCCGTCGTCGGGCATCTGGCAGACCGTCTGGCTGGAGCCGACACCGACCTCGTCGATCTTCAGCGCCGACCTGTACCCCAACCTCGCCAACAACACGTTGCGAGTCAGGGTCTTCACCCGCGGCGACGTCACCGGCCACTCGGTGCTCGCCGAGGCGATGGACGGCACGACCGTGGTCGGCACCGCGACCGGCGGCTTCACCGACTTCAGCGTCCCGGTGACCAACGCGCGCCGCTGGTCGCCGGACGACCCGTTCCTGTACAACCTGCGGATCTCGCTGCGCAACGCCGCCGGCGCGACCGTCGACACCACGACGCACTACTTCGGCATGCGCGAGGTCGGCAAGGCCGTGGTCAACGGCCGGCTCGTGCCGACGCTCAACGGCCAGTTCGTGCTCCAGACCGGCGTGCTCGACCAGGGCTTCTGGCCCGACGGGCTCTACACCGCCCCGACCGACGCGGCCCTCGCCGCCGACCTGGGCAAGATCAAGGACCTGGGGTTCAATCTGGTCCGCAAGCACATCAAGGTCGAGCCGCAGCGCTGGTTCTACCACGCGGACCGGCTCGGGCTGCTCGTCTGGCAGGACATGCCGAGCATGGGCGAGGCGCCCGGCACCGCCGCGCAGCACGCGCAGTGGGAGACCGAGGTCGGGCAGATCGTCGACGAGCACCGCTCATCGCCGGCGGTCATCGCGTACGTGCCGTTCAACGAGGGCTGGGGCGAGTGGAACCTCGCCGACACGACCCGGGTCGTGCAGAACGTGAAGAACCAGGACCCGACCCGCCTGGTCAACGCGCACAGCGGCTTCAACTGCTGCTCGTCCAAGGGCGACCCCGGCAACGGCGACATCATGGACTGGCACTGGTACGTCGGCCCGAACTCCCCCACCCCGACCAGCACCAGGACCGCGGTCCTCGGCGAGTACGGCGGGCTCGGCGTGCGCTCGGCCGGGCACGAGTACAGCCCCAACGGCCAGTACTTCATCTACGAGTCGCATCCGAACGGCACGTCGGCCACCGACCGGTACGTGAGCCTGCAGAGCCAGGCGCTCAACCTGATCTACACCCGGGGGCTGGCCGGGCTGGTCTACACGCAACCCTTCGACGTGGAGGGCGAGGTCAACGGCTTCTGGACCTACGACCGGCAGGTGCTCAAGTTCGACCAGGCCCGGGTCCGCGCCGCGAACCAGCAGCTCATCGCGGCCTCGAAGCGGCTCAACACCGCCGCCCCGCCGCCCGGCCGCAACGTGACCGGCCCGGGTGGCAAGTGCGTCGACGTGGCTGCCGACGACACCGGCAGCAACGGCGCCGCGGTACAACTGTGGGACTGCCAGCTGCACGCCGTCGACCAGCGCTGGTCGTGGGACGGCCAGGCGCTGCGCACCCTCGGCCGCTGCCTCGACGCAACCGGCAACGGCACCGCCAACGGCACTGTGATCCAGCTGTGGGACTGCAACGGCGGCGGCGCCCAGCAGTGGGTCCCGCAGGCGAACGGCTCGCTGCGCAACCCGCAGTCCGGCCGCTGCCTGGACTCCCCCAGCGGCTCGACCGCCAACGGCGCCCGGCTGCAGCTGTGGGACTGCAACGGCAGCGGCGCCCAGGGCTTCCGCCTCGGCGGCGGCTCCCCCGGCGCGACGTTCGTCAACGGCCCGGCCGGCCAGTGCGTCGACGTGGCCGCCGACGACACCGGCGGTAACGGCGCCGCGGTGCAGCTGTGGGGCTGCCAGACCTTCGCCGTGGACCAGCACTGGGCCTGGGACGGCCAGGCGCTGCGCACCCTGAACCGGTGCATGGACGCCACCGCCAACGGCACCGCCAACGGCACCGTGATCCAGCTGTGGGACTGCAACGGCGGCGGCGCCCAGCAGTGGGTCCCGCAGGCCGACGGCTCGCTGCGCAACCCGCAGTCCGGCCGCTGCCTGGACTCGCCGAACGGCTCGACCGCCAACGGCGCCCGGCTGCAGCTGTGGGACTGCAACGGCAGCGCCGCGCAGACGTTCCTCAAGCAGTAACGCCGGCGCACGGGGCGGGGGTCACCAGTGGTGGCCCCCGCCTCAGCAGATGCCGGCCCAGGGCCTCCACGACGAACCCGCCGCAGAACCCCACGCGGCCCAGTACGGGTCGCGGCGCAACCCCGCACGGCTCGATTTGTCAAGAGTTGACAAAACTCGATGTCGGCGCGAATCTCCGTATGGACGTCCGCACCTCCGCCCCCAGCCCCGCCCGAACCAGAGCGCCGCCCCGCCAGGCGTGCGCGTGTCACCCCGATCGCCCCGGCAGCTGGCGACCCCCGGCGATGACGCGTGCCCTGACAACGTTGACCACATCGGCGACGGGCCGCGGCGGCGCGACAACCCTTACCGAAACGGCAGGTTGCCGCATGATCATCCGCCACCCCCGTACCGCACCACGCAGGCGCACCTGGCTCGCGGCGGCCGCGCTCGTCGCGGGCCTGCTGACCGCCGTCGCCGACGCCGCACCGGCGGGCGCCGCGCCCGGCGACTTCGTCACCGGCTTCGAGGCCGGCGATCCGCAGCCCACCTGGCAGAACAGCGTCGAGAGCAGCGTCAACATCGGCGGGTACTGCTGCGGCCTGACCAGCATGGAGAGCGCGCCGCGCAACGAGACCGCGCACGGCGGCACGGCCGCGCTGATGTACTCCGGCAACGACACCAGCGCCACGTCGTCCTACTCGTACAACCGGGTCTTCGACGTCGACATCCCGATCGGCGCCACCAGCACGCTGTCCTACTGGGTGTACCCGCAGTCCGGCGGGCACCTGGACGTCGCCGTGGACCTGATCTTCACCGACGGCTCCAGCCTGCGCGACTCGGGCGCGGTCGACCAGTACGGCGTGCGGGTCCACCCGACGTTCCAGGGCACCGGGACGCACCTGGCGTTCAACACGTGGAACTACGTCACGTCCAACATCGGCAACGTCGTCGCCGGCCGGACCGTCGACCGGATCCTCGTCGCCTACGACCAGCCACTGAACACCGGCACGTTCCGCGGCTACTTCGACGACATCGCGATCCTCGCCGGCGGCGGCACCGGCGGCCGGCTGTCGGACTACGTCGACACGCGGCGCGGCTCCAACTCCAGCTTCAGCTACTCGCGCGGCAACACGTTCCCCGGCGCGACGGTGCCGAACGGGTTCAACTTCTGGACGCCGGTGACCAACGGCAACAACGACAGCTGGCTGTACGAGTACAAGGCAACCACGGTGCAGGGCTTCGCGATCAGCCACGAGCCGAGCCCCTGGATCGGCGACTACGCGCAGCTGCAGGTCATGCCGATGACCGGCGGGGTGAAGTCGACCCCGGACGCGCGCAAGTCGACCTTCAGCCACGGAAACGAGGTGGCGAAGGCGCACTACTACAAGACGCAGCTGGACACGTACGGGATCACCGCGGAGATCACCCCGACCGACCACGCCGGCGTGATGCGCTTCCGCTTCCCGTCCGCGGCGGAGTCGGTGATCCTCTTCGACACCGTCGACAGCGCCAGCGGCTCGCTCAGCGTCAACAACGCCGCGCAGACCATCTCCGGCTCGATCAACCACCGCGGCCAGCAGCTGTACATCTCCGCGACCGTGGACAAGGCGGTCGCCGCGTCCGGGACCATCACCGGCCAGGGCGCCACCAGCTGGATCCGGTTCGCGACCGCCGCCAACGAGCAGGTGACCCTGAAGATCGGCACCTCGTTCATCAGCGTCGCCCAGGCCGCGGCGAACCTCAGCCAGGAGGTCGGCGCGAAGAGCTTCGACACGGTCCGCGAGGAGGCCGCGACCCTGTGGGACGCGACCCTCGGCAAGGTCCGGATCGAGGGCGCCACCAGCGACAACCAGGTCACGTTCTACTCGAACATGTACCGGTCGTTCATGTACCCGAACAACCGCTCGGAGATGGTCGGCGGGGTCCGCAGGTACCACAGCCCCTACGACAACACCGTGCACGACGGGCAGATGTACGTGAACAACGGCTTCTGGGACACGTCCCGCGCGGTGTGGCCGCTGTACACGCTGCTCACCCCGACGAGGACCGGTGAGATGCTGGACGGTTTCGTCAACGCGTACAAGAACTTCGGCTGGACGCCGCGCTGGACCGGGCCGGGCTCGATCGACATCATGGTCGGCACCAACCAGGACCTGGCGTTCGCGGACGCGTACGTGAAGGGCGTGCGCAACTTCGACTACCAGGCGGCGTACGCGTCGATGGTGAAGAACGCGAGCACCTACTCCGGCGCCGGCAACAAGGGCCGCAAGGCGATCCAGACGTCGGTGTTCAAGGGGTACGTGGCCACCGACGTGCTCGGCGAGTCGGCCGCCTGGACCCTGGAGGACGCCACGAACAACTTCGGCATCTCCCAGATGGGGCAGGTGCTCGGGTACACCGAGGACGCGGCGTACTTCCGCAACCAGGCGCTCGACTACGTGAACCTGTTCTCGCAGTCGGTCGGCTTCTTCCGCGGCAAGCAGAGCAACGGCGCCTGGCGCACCACCGACGCGAACTTCAGGCCCAACGAGTGGGGTTGCGAGTTCACCGAGGGCGCGCCGTGGCATTACGCGACGGCGGCGCCGCAGGACCCGCAGGGCATGGCGAACCTCTACGGCGGGCAGGCGCAGCTGGCGGCGAAGATCGACGCGGTGCTCGCCGCGCCGCGGGACTTCCTGCCCGGCTGCTACGGCGGCACGATCCACGAGATGTCCGAGGCGTACGACACCAACATGGGCCAGTACGCGCACTCCAACGAGCCCATCCACCACATGCTGTACATGTACAACTACGCCGGCACCCCGGCCAAGACACAGAACCAGGTCCGCCGGGTGCTCACCACCCTCTACAACTCCGGTGCCGGCACCGGCAACGGCTACCTCGGTGACGAGGACAACGGTGAGATGTCCGCCTGGTACGTGTTCTCCGCCCTCGGCTTCTACCCCGCGCGGATGGGCTCCACCGACTACACCATCGGCGCGCCGCTGCACCCGAAGGCGACCATGACCCTGGAGAACGGCCGGACGTTCACCGTCACCGCGCCCGGGGTCAGCGACGTCAACCGGTACATCCAGAGCGCCACCCTCAACGGCGTCACGTACACGAAGAACTACCTGACGCACGCGGACCTGACCGCGGGCGGCACGCTGAACTTCGTGATGGGCCCGAACCCGTCATCCTGGGGCACCGGCGCCGGCAACATCCCCGGCTCCATCACCTCGGGCACGGCGGCACCGAAGCAGCTGGTCGACAAGGCCACCGGCAGCACCGTCACCGTCACCGGCGAGAACCTGCCGAACGAGGGCCGGGCCGCCCTCGTCGACGACACGTCGATGACCAAGTGGCTGGTGTTCGCGAACACCGCGACCCTCACCTGCCAGCTGACCGCGGCGGCGACGGTCCAGCAGTACACGCTGACCTCCGCCGACGACGTCCCCGGCCGGGACCCGAAGAACTGGGTCGTGCAGGGCTCCAACGACGGGGTCACCTGGACGACCGTGGACACCCGCACGAACATCGACTTCGCCGACCGGCGGCAGACCAGGGCGTTCGTCATCCCGAACACAACCGCCTACAGCCGCTACCGGATCCAGGTGACCGCCAACCACGGCGCCGCCGAGACCCAGCTGGCGGAGTTCGAACTGCTCGCCTGACGTTTTCCTCGGGGCGGTCGCCGTTCTCGGCCCTCGGGGTCGAGGGCGGCGACCCGTCTTTCCCCGGTCCTCAGCGTGCGCGGGACGGACTGAGGCAGTCCTCGATCAATACGGCCAGGTCGGCGGTCTCGTCGTCGTGACGCACGGCGAACTGGTGCAGCCCGGCGTCGGCGCCGCGGGTGTCTTCGGTGTCTTCGGTGCCTTTGGTGTCTTCGGTGCCTTTGGTGTCGAGCAGGACGTCGACGCCGACGGGGTTGGCGACGAACGTGAGCCGGACCAGGTCCGGCGCGTGCGGGACGACGCAGTCGAACCATTGCAGGAACGGGTCGCTCTGCCGGACCCCGGGCACGGTGCCCTGCCGGACCTCGCAGTGCGGGAACGCCCACCCGAGCTGCCGCGCCGCGTCGAGCACCCGCCATTGCCCGGCCGTCGGGTGTACGGTCACCGCCGTCACCCCGACGTCGTGCGCCCGCCCACCGGTGGTGACAGTGGTGCGCAGCCGGACCGCGACCGCCGGCAGGTATCCACCGGCGAAGTGCGTGAACGGCGTCTCCCACGGCAGCGGCTGCTCGAACGGGATCGACCGGCTCCGCCCGGCCCGCAACGTGAACCCGGCGGACACCTGGCAGCGAAGGAAGTCGACCTCGACCCCGCTGACCACGGTCATGAGTGTCACGGTCACCCCGTCGACGGCGACATCGCTGCGCCCACCGCCGAGGTGCACCTGCCCCGCGGCCATCGTCCCGGGCCGCACGCCGCGCTCGTCGAGCATCGCCGATCCGAACATGTCAGATGCTCCTCGCACGTACCGTGACGGGAACCGACACTAACACGTGCCACTGTATGGTTGCTCCTCCGAGCGGCTGATCTACCAGCTCAGCACGTGCCCTGCTCACGGACGCCGAAACGGCGCCGCCGGAGTGACGCTGTTGCACGCCACGCCCACGGACCGACCCAGCCGGCTCGGTCACTGACCGGCCCAGCCGGCTCGGTCACAGCCCGGCCCAGCGACTCAGTCACTGGCCAGCCCAGCCGGCTCGGTCACTGGCCAGGCGACGACGACGGGCTGGGCCGGGCCAGGCGCCGGGCCGGGCCAGGCCGAGCGACGACGACGGCGACGGCGACGGGCCGAGCGACGGCGACGGGATCAAACGCGGCGGGCCACCGCGACGGGTCACGGGTCGGGTGCGGCGGGTGGTGCCGCGTTGCGGGCCGGCGGGACGCAGGTCTCGCCGACCCGCCGTTGCGACCAGCATTCCCCGCCGCACCACGGGCCGTGCCGAAACCTGGTGACTTCACCCGGCAACGACGCCGCGACGGCGGGCTTTCCCTGATCGGCACCGCCGACGGCCGGCCGCAGAACCGCACTGTGGGCGAGGCCGGCATCGATCCCGACCCGATGCCGGAGCGCAGCCGTCGCGGACACCTGCCCTCGCACCGAAAGCAAAACGCGGCCCTCCGGAGGAGGGCCGCGCCTTCGTGCTATTTGTAGCGGGGACAGGATTTGAACCTGCGACCTCTGGGTTATGAGCCCAGCGAGCTACCGAGCTGCTCCACCCCGCGTCGGCTTGTCCAGGTTAGCGCACCCCTGTCACCACATCCAAATCGCTTACGGGTGACCGTGTCCGCCGTCACGCCGGCGCCCGTGGGCGGGTGCGGAAAGGGCCGCCGCACCGGGGTGCGACGGCCCTTTTGCGCGCTCGGTCAGCCGGACGGAGCCGGGGTCGCCGGCAGCGATGGATTGACACTTGTCGACGCGCTGGGTTGCGCGCCCGGTGAGGCGCTCGCCGACGGGGCCGGCGTGGCCGCCTTCACCGCCGCCTCGTACCGGCCGATCGCGTCCTGCAGGGCCTTGAGCGCCCGGCCGTACGCCTCGAAGTCGCCGGCGACCTGGGCGGCCTTCAGGTCGACGATCGCCTTGTTCATGGCGTTGATCGCCTCCTGCACCTGCGGCGACCCGGTCGGGTTGCCGCCCGGTGGGGTGCCGGGGTCGGTGTTGTCGCCGGTGCCGGGCACGGGCGCCTGACCGGTCGCCTGTTTCACCAGTTCGGCGAGGCCGTCGGCGAGGGTGTTGGCGTACGCCTTGTAGTTCGGCCCGTAGGCGACGAGGACCCGCTGCAGCGTCGGGAACGTCTTGTCGCTCTTCGTGCGCAGGTAGATCGGCTCGACGTACAGCATGCCGTCGGCGACCGGCAGGGTGAGCAGGTTGCCGTACATCACCTCGGAGTTGCTGGAGCTGAACTGGGTGATCTCGCGTCTGGCCTCGGCGATACCGGTCATCGTGCTGTGCATCTGCGCCGGGCCCTGGACCGCGGTGTCCGGCGGCAGCTCCAGGATCTCGAACACGGGCTTGCCGTCCACGTAGGACGCCGACATCAGCGCGGCCAGGTTGCCCCGACTGCGCGGCGCGAGCGCCGTGGTCAGCTGGAACCGGGATTTGTCCTGGTTGGGCAGCTTGGCCACGATGTAGTACGGCGGCTGGTCCGCGGTCGGGTTCGCCGGGTTCTTCGGCACCTCCCAGAAGTCCTGGCCGGAGAAGAAGCCGTTGGGCGTGGTGACGTGGAAGCGGCTGAGCAGGTCACGCTGGACCTTGAACTGGTCCTCCGGGTAGCGCAGGTGGTTGTGCAGCGACGCCGAGATCGCCGACCGCGGCTTGACCAGCTTGTTGTTGAACGCCTTGTTCCACGCCTTGAGAATCGGGTCACTCTCGTCGAACGCGTAGAGGGTGACCTCCCCCGTGTACGCGTCGACCGTCGCCTTCACCGAGTTGCGCAGGTACGACACGTCCTGGCGCGGCTCGGGGAACATGCGGCTGTTGGTCGAGGAGTCCTGGATCGCGGTGTTCCAGTCGATGCGCTGCGAGTACGGGTACGTCGCCGACGTGGTGTAGCCGTCCACGATCCACTGGATTTTGCCGTCGACGACCGCCGGGTACGGGTCGCTGTCCAGCGTCAGGAACGGCGCGACCTTGCGGACCCGGTCCTCGGGGTTGCGCACGTACAGGACCTTCGAGTTGTCGTTGAAGACGCCGGAGAGCAGGAAGTTCGTCTCGCGGAAGTACGCGGAGTACAGCAGCCGCCGCCAGTAGGAGCCGACCGCGACGCCGCCGGAGCCGTCGTAGCTGGAGTACTGGTCGCCGGCGTTGGCGGTGGGACGGTCGAACTCGGCCCCGCCGCCGCCGCTGCCGGCCCGGCCGGTGATCGCGTAGACGTCGCCCATCTGCTCGCCGTAGTAGATCCGCGGCTGGTTGACCGGGATCAGGTCCGTCGACGACGCGCACTGCTGGCCCTGGTCACCGACCGGCTTGGTCTGCTCGGTCAGGAAGCCCGACACGTAGAACGGCTGCCCGTTGCACACGACCTCGTTGGCCGGCGCGGCCACGAAGCCGTAGCCGTGGGTGTACACCGTGTGACGGTTCTGCCAGTTGTTCTGCTGCAGCTGCGCGTAGTTGATCTCACGGACGCCGACGACGTAGTCCTGGGTCTTGCCGCCGATGGTGTACCGGTCGATGTCGAGCTTCGGGTTGAACTCGTAGAAGCCGCGGACCTGCTGCTGTTGCGTGTAGGTCTCACCGACGACGGTCGGGTCGAGCAGGCGGATGTTGGTGACCGTCTCGTCGACCGACGGCAGGTTCGTCGGGGGTTTCTCCGCCCTCGACGCGTACGGTTTGACCTGCACTGTGTTCAACCCGTAGGCGAGCCTCGTGGCGTCGATGCTGCGCTGGAAGTACTCAGCCTCCTTCTGCAGCTGGCTCGGCTTGACGGTGAACGACTGCACGGCGGCCGGGTAGATGCCGCCGACCGCGACCGCGGACAGCGCCAGCAGGCCCAGCGCCAGCCCCGGCCAGACCAGGTTGCGCATGAACGCGTTGGAGAACACCAGGATCGCGATCGCCACGACGATCGAGATCCAGGCGAGGATCTCCTTCGCCGGCAGCAGCGCGTTGATGTTGGTGTAGCCGGCGCCGTACAGGTCCTGGGTGGGGAACTTGTCGAGGAGGAGTCCCCGGCGGTCCAGGTAGTACGCGGCGGCCTTGAGCAGCACGAACGTGGCGACGAGCGCGGTCAGGTGGGCGCGCGCGGCGGTCGTCATCCGCTCGCCGGCGCCCTGCAGCCGGACCCCGCCGAACAGGTAGTGCAGCGCCAGGGCACCCAGCAGCGAGAAGACCACCGCGGTGAAGGCGACGCCCAGCACGTACCGCCAGAACGGATACTCGAACACGTAGAAGCTGAGGTCCACCTTGAACTGGGCATCGGTCTGCCCGAACGGCGTGCTGTTGCTGAACAGCAGCCACTCCTGCCAGTGCCCCTGCGCGGACAGCCCGGAGAACAGCCCGATGAGCCCGGCGACGGCGACGACCCAGATCGTCATGTGCGGCAGCAGGAACAGCCGGTAGCGGTCCAGGGCGTGCTGCTCCGCGGAGTGCGGCCGCAGCAGCGGGCGGGTCCGGTACGCCAGGTAGAGGTTGCCGGCGATGACGAGCCCGACCGCCGTACCGAAGATCAGGAACATCCACAGGCGGGTCGTGAGCACCGTCGAGAACACGCCGGTGTACTTGACCTCGGAGAACCACAGGTAGTCGGCCCAGGCACCGACCACCCGATCGAAGAGGGTGAAGAGCAGGAAGACGACCGCCAGCACGACGATCGTGACCCGACCACGTCGGCTCACCCTGGTCATCGGATTACGCATTACCACGGTCGGCTCCGCCCGTTCGCGTATGGAAACCCGTTCAGCGTAATCACTTGCTGCACACGGGTGGTGTACGACCGGCCCGCAACTGCTCGAGCGCGGCGAGTGCCTCGTCGGCGGTGCTGACCTTGATCAATGGCAGGCCCGGCTGGGCATTGGCGACGGCCTCCGCGCAGTTGGCCGCCGGGGTGAGGAAGACCTTGGCCTTCGCCGCCTTCGCCGCGACCAGTTTCTGCGGGATGCCGCCGATCGGCCCGACGTTGCCTTCCTCGTCGATGGTGCCTGTGCCGGCGATGATGATCCCGCCGGTCAGGTCCTCTTCCTTGATGGTGTCGATGATGCCGAGCGTGAACATCAGCCCAGCCGACGGCCCGCCGATGCGGTCCAGCTGGATCGACAGCTCGAACGGGTGCGGCTGGGAGGACTTGACCGTGACCCCGAGGCGCGGGTTGCCGTCGTCGCCGGCCTTCGTGGCGATGGCGGCGGAGCGCTTCTCGGTGCCGCGGGTGAACTCGACCTGCCGCTCGGTGCCGGCCGGCTTGGCCCGCACCAGCTCCGTGAGCTTCGGCAGCGACGTCACCGGCGTGCCGTCGATGCTGGTGATGACGTCGCCCTTCGCCAGCTGCCCCTCGGCCGGGAAGCCGGCGGACACCTCGTCGACCGCGACCAGGACCGGGTAGCCGAGCTTGCGCAGCGCGACCGTCTCCGCCGAGGACTGCGACGCCTGGAAGTCCTTCTTGTTGTCTTCCTCGACCTGCTGCTCCGAGCGGTCGGGCGGGTAGATCAGCTCACGCGGCACCACCGCGCGCTCATCCTGCCACCAGCCGATCATCGCCTCGAGCAACGTCATCTGCGGCTGCACCGACACCGTGGTCATGCGCAGCTGCCCCGCCGACTTCGTGACCGGCGCCCCGCTGACGTTGATGATCGGCTTTCCGTCGTCGCCGGCGCCGAGCGTGTTGTACGTCGGTCCAGGGCCCATTTCGACGTAGGGCACCTTCAGCACGGTCGTCTGCCAGGACAGCAACAGCAGCAGCAACGCGCCGACCAACACGGTCACGCCACGACGTCTCATGGCGGCGAGCCTAGCGCTCCCAGTATTCGTGCATCGGAAGCGAGTACCTTTGGGACATGCCCGCAGACATCCCGTTCGGCTTCGGTCCGCCCGGCGGCGAGGTGCCGGATCCCAACGATCCGCGCCAGATGCAGCAATTCCTGAGCCAGCTGCAGCAATTGTTCGCCACGCCCGGCGGCGGCCCGGTCAACTGGGATCTGGCCCGTCAGCTCGCCCAGGCGCATCTGACCGGCGGCGGACCCGCCGGCGGCCTGGCCCAGTTCCCGGTTGGCTTCGCGATGCCCGGCGCCGTGGTTACGCCACCAGCGAACACGGCCGACCCTGACGCCGCGAAGCCGGTCGGTGACCCGTCGGTGACCCCTGCCGAGCGGGCCGCGGTCATCGAGGCGCTCCGCCTCGCCGACCTGTGGCTGGACCCCGAGTCGGCGCTGCCCTCGGGGGTCCGGTCGACCGCCGCCTGGAGCCGCGGCGAGTGGCTCAACACCACGCTGCCCGTCTGGCGCAAGCTGTGCGACCCCGTCGCCGCGCGCATGGTGTCGGCGATGACGGAGCTCGTGCCCGAGGAGATGCGCGCCCAGATGGGCCCGATGACCTCGATGGTCGCGTCGCTGGGCAGCGCCCTGCTCGGCGGCCAGCTGGGCACCGCCCTGGGCTCCCTCGCCGCCGAGGTCCTCTCCGCCGGCGACATCGGCCTGCCGCTGGGCCCGGCCGGCACCGCCGCGCTGATCCCCGCCAACATCGCCGAATACGGCCGCGGCCTGGAGATCCCCGACGACCAGGTGCGCCTGTATGTCGCCCTGCGCGAGGCCGCCCACCAGCGGCTCTTCGGCCACGTCCCATGGCTGCGCGGCCACGTCTTCGCCGCCGTCGAGTCGTACGCGGCCGGCATCCACGTCGACCGCGAGGCGATCGAGGAGGCGATGAGCCGCATCGACCCCGCGACCCTCGGCAGCGACCCGCAGGAGCTCGTCCTGGAGGGCATCTTCACCCCCGAGGACACGCCGCAGCAGCGCGCCGCCCTGGCCCGGCTGGAGACCGCGCTGGCCCTCATCGAGGGCTGGGTCTGCCACGTCGTCGACCGCGCCGCCGGCGACCGGCTCCCCGACGTGGTCCGCCTCTCCGAGGCTTTCCGGCGCCGCCGGGCCGCGGGCGGGCCGGCCGAGCAGACCTTCGCCGCCCTGGTCGGCCTCGATCTGCGCCCACGCCGCCTGCGCGAGGCGACGGCCCTGTGGGCCGCGCTGGCCGAGCACCGCGGCGTGGCGGGCCGCGACGCGCTGTGGGACCACCCCGACCTGCTGCCCGACGAGGAGGCGTTCGCGGACCCGGACCTGTTCGCCCGCACGCAGCTGGACCTCAGCGATCTCGGTTTCAACGACGAGACCTTCGCCGGCGGGGCGTCTCCCGGTGCGGCCCCGGACGCCGGCTCGCCCGGCGCGACCGGCGGCGGAACGCCCGGGGACGGGACCTCGGCGGACGGGCCGGACGAGGCGCCGGAGGAAGGCGACAATCCGCCGAAGTAGGTCCAGCCGGCCCGGATAGCGACGCCCGCAGACGCAGGCCCGGCCCGGGAGCGACGGCCCGAAGGCGTAGGCGGAGCGACGGCCCGAAGGCACAGACGCAGCCGACCCGGAAAGCGACGGCCCGAAGGCGCAGGCGGAGCGACGGCCCGAAGGCACAGACGCAGCCGACCCGGAAAGCGACGGCCCGAAGGCGCAGGCGGAGCGACGGCCCGAAGGCACAGACGCAG
>NZ_JBFAIC010000025.1:0-67411 GCF_040654515.1 Dactylosporangium sp. NPDC050688 | reverse complement strand
CAGCCGACCCGGAAAAACGACGGCCCGAAGGCGCAGGCGGAGCGACGGCCCGAAGGCACAGACGCAGCCGACCCGGAAAAACGACGGCCCGAAGGCGCAGGCGCAACCGGCCCGGGTGCGACGGACCGCAGGCGCAGCTGGCCCGGGAAGCGACGGTTCCGAAGGCCAGGCGGGCCACGGCGCGAAGGCGCGGGCGGAGCGGCGGCCCGAAGGCGCGGGCCCGGCCGGCCCGGCACAGCAGCGGCGGCACAGTAGCGGCTCAGGACAGGGAAAGCAGCAGCTCAGGACAGCAGCGACCGGGTCGCGTCCCAGCCGTCGAGGCCCATGTCCAGGCGCCGCAGGTCGTCAGGACCGCGCAGGCGGTGCCAGCCCGGCGCGGCGGAGACCATCGTCGGCTCAGGGGCGGGGCGGCGGGCAGTCACCACGTCGCCGGTCTCCGGGTCGAGGTCGGGCAGCCAGGCGGGGACCGGCAGGCGGGTCGCCACGCCCAGCAGGCCGCCGCCGATGGCGGGGGCGACCGCGACCGTCCGGGTGGACAGCGGGCGGATCAGCTTGCCGATGAGCATGGCGGGCAGGTCGGGGGCGTCGGCCATGAGCACGACGGCGCGAGTGTGGCCGTCGGCCTCCGCGGCGGCGAGGGCGGCGCGGATCGACAGGGACGGCAGCGCATACTGCGGCATGCTCGGCCACGCGATCTTCGAGGCGAGCGGCAGGTCGGCGGGGACCGCGGCGATGGCCGGCTGGATCAGTGGCAGCGGGGCGACCAGGTCGACGACGTCCTCGGCGAGGGCGGCCCGCCACGAGGACGGGTCGACGCCGGGAGGCGACCAGGGCGTGGGCACGAGCAGCACGATGACCGCCGCTGAGACGGTCATTCAGTGATCCCGAGACCGGCTGCCGCTGACACCCCCTCAAGATACCCCCGCGCCCGCTCCGACTTCGGGTAGCGGCCGACGAGGGCCCAGAAGGCGGCGCTGTGGTTGGCGATGACCAGGTGTGACAGCTCGTGCAACAGCACGTAGTCGATCACCCAGTCCGGCATCTCCTGAACGCGGTGCGAGATCCGGATGGTACCGTCTGCCGGCGTGCACGAGCCCCAGCGCCCGTTCTGGTTCTGCACCCAGCGCACGCTGGTGGGACGGGCGGCGGCTGGGTGATCGGGCAGATAGCGGGCGGCGAGGCGCTGCGCGCGGGCCGTCAGCTCGCTGTCAGTGCGTCGGGCCCGCTGCTCGCGGACGGCCAGGCGCTCCAGCATTCGATCGACCCACTCACGCTCCTCCGCCCGGGAGAACTGCGCGGGGATCAGCACGACGACCCGCTCACCATCACGGTAGGCAGACACCGTGCGACGGCGGCGCTTACTGCGCCGCACCTCGATGACCGGCTTGCGTGTCATGCCGGCCCCCTCAGGGTACCGCTCACGGAGGAACGCTAGCCGGAAACGGCCATCCCTCCGCAAGGGCCAATCTCGCGGAGGGCGCCCGTAAGTCACCCATTCGTGGCGGCTCGCCGGAAAGATTCCATCGGTTGTCGGCCTGCTAGGGCCACTCGGAGGCATTTCATCCACAGCAACCCACACCGTTGCCCACACAGTTATCCCCAGGCTGTGCATAGTGTGTAGCGTGCGGTTAGAGGAAGATCTTCCGATTACGCTCGGCGTGTCCCGTCTTACCGCACTTTCCCCGAGTGTCCGACAAGGCACACTCACCACGTCGACCTAGCTGGTCAGCACCGGTGCGTGCACCGGACCGAGATGAGGAGGGCATCGTGGCCGAGACTTACAACGGCTACTGCGTCAAGTGCAAGGAGAAGCGGGACTTCGAGGGCGAGATCGCGATCTCGAAGACTGGCATGAAGATGGCCAAGGGCCCCTGCCCGGTCTGCGGCACCACCGTCAACCGGATCCTCGGCAAGGCCTGAACCCAGGTCGCCCGCGGCCCGGGGACACTCAGGACAGCGGAAGCAGTCCGAAGGCCCCGGCTGACAAGCAGCCCGAAGCTCCAGACACGCAGCCTGCCGAGGCAGGCTGTGACGCAGGCACGGCCGCCGTCACTGGGCCGTACAGCACCGGCTCCTCGCCGCCCCCCGCCCGGCGCGTGAGCCCCGAGATCGTCGCGCTAGAGCAGCAAGGTTGGCCCGCGCGGTATGAAGCGTTTGCGCCTTTCGCTGTGGACAACTCGGCGGCTGGCTGTGGACAAGTCCGGCCGGCGGTGGATATCCCTGTGGACAACCACCCCGGCCGGAGTTCGCGCCGGTGGCAGTCTCGCCGGTCATGACGTCACCCCCGCCGCGCTCCGGCGGCGCCCTGACCGAACAAACCGCTCTCACCGAACAAACCGTCCTGGCCGAGCAAACCGTCCTGGCCGAGCAAGCCGCCACGGCCGAGCAAGCCGCCCTGACCAAAGCCCTGGCCGAACGAGCTGCGCCGTTGATGACCGGCTCCTCGCTCCGCTGCGGGCCGGTCACGCGACCGACGCTCCTGCCGAACCTGCGCCGCCTGTGGCGGGACGCGTCCACCGTCCAGCTCGGCACCGACCCCGCCGGCGCCGTCGTGCTGCAGCTGCGGCGACCGGAGCTGGCCAGGGTGCTCGACCTGCTCGACGGCGCGCACACCGAGCCGGCCGTCCTCGCCGCCGGTGAGGCGCTCGGGCTGGCCCCGGCCGAGGTGCACGGCCTCGTGCAGACCCTGCGTGACGTGGGCCTCGTCGTCGGCGCGCACGCGCTGGTCCCGGCGGGCCTGCCCGAGCGGGTGCACCGCCGGTTGAGCGTCGAGGCCGCCGCGATCGCGCTGCGGCTGCGGACCGGGCCGCCCGGTCCGGACAGGATGCCCGCCGATGTGCTGCGGCGCCGGTACACCTCGCGCGTCGTCGTCGCCGGGGACGGACCGCTGCTCGCGCCCCTCGCGGCACTGCTCGCCGCGAGCGGGGTCGGTCACGTCGACCCGGTCGTCGACGGGGTCACCGGCGCCGGGGACGTCCTGGTCGGTGGTCTGCGGGTGGACGACGTGGGAGTTTCACGGGCGGTGGCCACGGGCGACGCGGTGACCAGGTACGCGCCCGGCACCGAGCTGTCGGCGGCCAGGATGGACCACGTCGACCTCGTGGTGCGGGTCGGTGACCGGCACCCTCCGGCGCTGGCCAGGCGAGGGCTGCGCCTGGCGGGCCTGCCCCGGCTGGAGCTGACGGTGCGGCTGGGGACGGTGCTCGTCGGTCCGCTGGTACGCCCCGCCGGCTCGCCCTGCAGGGCCTGCCTGGAGCTGCACCGGCGCGACCGGGACCCGATCTGGCCGGTGCTGGCCGCGCAGCTGGCCACGGCGCCGCCCGGGGACGGGGAGCCGTGCGCGTCGGCGACCGCCCTGGCTGGGGTCGCGTTCGCCGCCGACGAGGTGCTCGCGTTCCTCGACGGGACGGCGCCGCGGACGGAGGCGGCGATCGTCGAGATCCCCCGTGCCGGTGAGCTGAGGCGGCGGGAATGGGCGGCGCATCCCCGCTGTGACTGCCGTCGCCGTCGTCGCGCCGCCGGAACCGGGTAAGAATGACGTGTGACCGAGATCCCGAGGGGCGCCGTCGCCCGCACCGCACGACTGGCGTCGCTCCCTCTCGGGCTGGCCGGGCGGGCCGCGCTCGGCCTGGGCAAGCGCGTGACGGGCATGGCCGCCGACGTCGTGTCCGCCGACGTCCAGCGCCGCACCGCCGAGCACCTCTTCAGCGTGCTCGGGCAGCTCAAGGGCGGTGCGATGAAGATGGGGCAGGCGCTGTCGGTCTTCGAGGCGGCGCTGCCGGAGGACCTCGCCGGGCCCTACCGGGCGGCGCTGACGAAGCTGCAGGAGGCCGCGCCGCCGCTGCCGGCCGCGAGCGTGCACAGCGTGCTGCGCGAGTCGCTGGGCGAGAGCTGGCGGGACCTGTTCAAGGAGTTCGACGACAAGCCGGCCGCCGCGGCCAGCATCGGCCAGGTCCACCGGGCGGTCTGGGCCGACGGGCGGGACGTGGCGGTGAAGGTGCAGTATCCGGGCGCCGGTGAGGCGCTGCGATCGGACCTCAACCAGCTGGCCCGCTTCGCCGGGCTGTTCAAGGCGCTCCAGCCGGGCCTGGACGTGAAGCCGCTGGTGCAGGAGATCCGTGACCGGGTCACCGAGGAGCTGGACTACGAGCTGGAGGCGAGCTCGCAGCGGGCGTTCGCGGCGGCGTTCGACGGCGACCCGGACATCTGCGTGCCGCAGGTGCTGGCGTCCTCGCCGAGAGTGCTGGTCACGGAGTGGCTCGAGGGTGTGCCGCTGTCGACGATCATCGCGTCGGGCACCGTGGAGGAGCGTGACGCGGCCGGCACCCGGATGGCGTTGCTGCACTTCTCCGCGCCGGCCCGGGCCGAGCTGCTGCACGCCGACCCGCACCCGGGCAACTTCCGGATGCTGCCCGACGGGCGGCTGGGGGTGCTCGACTTCGGTGCCGTCGCCCGCCTGCCCGGCGGGCATCCCGAGGCGATCGGGCGGCTGACCAGGCTGGCCCTGGCCGGTGACGCCGAGGCGGTCCTGGCGGGGCTGCAGGACGAGGGGTTCGTCAAGCGCGACGCGAAGATCGACGCGGCGGCGGTGCTGGGGTACATCAGGCCGATGCTGGACCCGATCGCGGAGCCGAAGTTCCGGTTCAGCCGCGCGTGGCTGCGCGCCGAGGCAGGGCGGCTCGCCAACCCGAAGAGCCCGGCGTATGCGATGAGCCGCCAGCTCAACCTGCCACCGTCCTACATGCTCACCCACCGGGTGACCCTGGGCTCGATCGGCGTGCTGTGCCAGTTGGAGGCGGAGGCGCCGTACCGGGAGATCATCGAGCAGTGGCTGCCCGGCTTCGCGGAGCCGAAGGACCTGGCGAAGAAGCCGCGCCGGCGGAAGGCGGAATAGCCGAGGGGCGGGCCTCCCGATCGGGGAGACCCGCCCGTTTCCGTGCGGTCGGTATCAGTGTCGGCTCAGCTGACGCTCCTGCTCACGGCGGGCGCGCATCGCGATCTGACGGGCGGACGAAGAAGCCTCAGAGTGACGGACAGCCTGAGGCTGACGCATTCGCGCTCGTGATAGTGCTTCGTGGAGAAGTTGCAAAGACACGGCCATGCTCCTCGTGGAAATGGTGCGAACGTCGGTGAGTTGAAGCCGGGTCGGCTGCGCGGCGCGCAGTCCTCGGCTGGCTGGCAGCGGATGTGCGCTCATGTCAGGCCGCCACGCTTGCCGCGACGGCGGCGGTGCGAGCAGCGACCTCGACCCGCAGGACGGCGTCGCGAGCGACGTCCTCCTTGCGCGGACGGCCCCGCGGACGCTTCCGCGGAACCACCGCACCGCGCTCGAAGATCTCGCCACCCCAGACACCCCAGGGCTCGGCGCGCTCGATCGCACCGGCAAGGCACTCGACGCGCAGCGGGCACTCCGCGCAGAGCGACTTGGCCAGCTCGAGCTCGGCCGGCGAGTCAGCGAACCACAGGTCCGGGTCGAAGGTGCGGCACGGCAGGTCGGACTTCACGCCTCGTGCAGCGACAAGGAGGCGCTCGTCGGCACCCTCAACGCGCACATCGCGCGATGCCAAGGCCAGGCTCATCCCGGTCACCCCTTTCTGTCTCTCGATCGTTTGGTGGTGATCGTCGGTGCAAATAACTGAGGCCGCGGATCCCGGTGTCGGGTTCCGCGGCCTCGAGGTGAGCCGGTAAGTCGGTCTGTTAGACCGGCCTGCCTCGAGGTGGTGTGCCGCGGACTCCGCCGTTGGGCTTCGGAGCCGTCAGGTCGTGCTTGTCGTTCGCGGTGAGCCCACTGGTCCCCTGAACCTGGACTTCCCGCCGGTCGAGCAGCGCCGGGTCAACGGCGGGGACCTGCTCGACGATGCGGACGCGCTCGATGGTGCTGACGTGCCAGTCGGTGCCACCGACGCGGTCGGCCTCCATGTCAACCAGCAGGTCAACCAGCAGGTCAACATGGAACGCACCGGCCATGGAGCCACCGGTCGCCGTGCCGCCCTGGACTTCGACGCCGCCCGGAACCTCGACGCCGCCCAGGGCCGCGACGCCACCCGTGACCGCGAAGGACGCGATCGGGGCAGCAGCCGGAGCGGAGGCAACGGTCGGGATCAGGGAGGCCGCCGACGCCGGAGCGGCGGACAGTCTGCGGGCCGGGGACGGCGCGGCAGCGGCACCCGCGAAGGCGCCGTTGCCGGCAGACTCCTGCCACAGAACCGAGACGGACGACGACGGGACACGGCGCGCCGACACCGGCGACGTGGCGCAGAGGGTGCGCAACGCCGGCTGCAGCTCGGCTGAGATATAGAGCTTCACGGGTCGCACCTTCTCTCCACACTCGTCATGGGGCGGCCGCCGGGGCTCCGGCGTTCGTGCTGGCAGGCTATGCCGCCTCTTCAGGGTAGGGCAATCGAATTTCCGGGAAAAGTTCTTGTCACATTTCCGCGCATCGAAGTCAGTCGCTGCGCACCAGCTCCTCGACGGTCGTGCCGGACACCAGCGCGAGCACGTCGTCGCCGTAGAGGCCGAGCTTGCGGGGGCCGATCCCGGCGATCACGGCGAGCTCCTCACGGCGGCCGGGGCGCCGTTCGGCGATCGCCGCGAGCGTGACATCCGTGAATACGACGAACGCCGGCACCTTCTGCACGGCGGCGAGCCGGGCCCGCCAGTCGACCAGCCTGGCCAGCAGCTCCTCGTCGCGGTCGGCCGGGCAGCCGGCGCACCGGCCCAGCTTGCGCTCTGCCCCGCTGAGCAGCCCGGCGCCGCAGACCCGGCAGGAGACGGCGACGGTGCGCCGCACCCTGGCCGCCACCTCCGACTTGCCGAGGCCCCTCCCGGAACCGCTGCCGGAGTGCCGGCCGGAGCCCTGCTGCGCGACCCGCCCTGGCTCCAGCATCGGCAGGAACCGGCTGGCCCGCCGGGGGCGCCCGCCCGGCGCGCGGGAGCCGGCGTAGGACAGCCACAGCGTGTGCCTCGCCCGGGTGACACCGACATAGAGCAGCCGCCGCTCCTCCTCGACCGCGTCGGGGGTGCGGGCGTGGATGACGGGCATCGTGCCCTCGGCGAGGCCGACCAGGAACACCGCGTCCCACTCCAGGCCCTTGGCGGAGTGCAGCGACGACAGGGTGACCCCGGCGACCGTCGGCACGTGCTGCAGGGCGGCGCGGCGGGCCAGCTCCTCGTTGAACGCCTCCAGGGTCAGCGACGGCATGCTCTCGGCGAGCGCGACGAGCGCCGCCACCGCCTCCCACCGCTCGCGGGCGGCGCCACCGGCGGGGGTCTCGCCGGGCCGCCAGCCGACGCCCTCCAGGGCCTGCACGACCGACTCGGTCAGCGGCGCGCCGGCGTCCAGCGACCGGGTCGCGGCCCGCAGCGTGATCATCGCCCGGCGCACCTCGACCCGCTCGAAGAACCGCTCGGCGCCGTGCACCACATACGGCACGCCGGCCTCGGCGAGCGCCTCCTGGTACACCTCGGACTGCGCGTTGACCCGGAACAGCACGGCGATCTCCTCCGCCGGCGTGCCGGCCGCGATGAGCTCGCCGCAGCGGGCGGCGACGGCGGCGGCCTCCTGCGCCTCGTCGGGGAACGAGCGCATGACCGGCTCGGGGCCGGTCGCGCGCTGGCCGATCAGCTCGAGCCGCAGCCGGGCCAGCTCGCCGCGGGCCTGCCCGATGACGGTGTTGGCGAGGCCGACGACCTGCGGGGTGGAGCGGTAGTCGCGGACCAGCCGCACGACGGTCGCGGCGGGGTGGCGCCGCTTGAAGTCGACGAGATACGACGCGCTGGCGCCGGTGAACGAGTAGATCGTCTGGCTGGCGTCGCCGACGACGGTCAGGTCGTCGCGGTCGCCGAGCCAGGAGTCCAGCAGCCGCTGCTGCATCGGGTTGACGTCCTGATACTCGTCGACGACGAAGTGCCGATACTGCGAGCGGATCTGCGCGGCGACGTCCTCGTGCTCCTCCATGGCCCAGATCGCGGCCCGGATCATGTCCTCGAAGTCGATCACGCCCTGGGCGCGCTTGACCCGCTCATAGGCGGCGTAGACCTCGCCGACCTTCGCCGCGTCGAACGGCGGCTCGCGCAGCGCCTTGGCCGCGGCGACGGCATAGTCGGCGGGCTCGATGAGCGAGGACTTGGCCCACTCGATCTCGCCGGCGAGGTCGCGCGCGCCGGTGCCGTCGATCTTGACGCCCACCCTGCTGGCGGCGAGGCCGACCAGGCGGGCCTTGCTGTCCAGCAGCTCGGGCATCTCCCGGCCGGAGAAGAGCCTGGGGGCGAAGTAGCGGACCTGGCGCAGCGCCGCGGCGTGGAACGTGCGAGCCTGCACCCCGGCGGCGCCGAGCTGGTCGATGCGGGCCCGCATCTCGGCGGCGGCGCGGGCGGTGAACGTGACGGCGAGGACGTGCTGGGCCCGGACGTGACCGGCCCGGACCCGGTGGGCGATGCGGTGCGTAATCGCCCTGGTCTTGCCGGTGCCCGCGCCCGCCAGGACGCACAGCGGCCCGGCCGGTGCGGTGACCACGGCAGCCTGCTCCGGGTCAAGACCGGCGAGTGGGTTTGAGGAGTCCGCCACAGGTAGGCATCATTCCAGCCGGGTATGACGTTTCCGTCGGAGTACCTGCTGAGAACCGACGGAGGAGACCACCCGATGCTGACGATGTACTCGACCACGTGGTGCGGTTACTGCCACCGCCTGAAGTCGCAGATGGACCGCGAGGGCATCCAGTACCAGGTCGTCGACATCGAACGGGATCCCGCCGCGGCGAAGTTCGTCGAGAGTGTCAACGGCGGCAACCAGACCGTCCCGACCTTGAAGTTCGACGACGGCACGGCCCTGACGAACCCGACGATCGTCCAGGTGAAGGCACAGCTGGCCAACGCGGTCAGTAGCTGACCCTTCACACGGCGCCGCCGGCGCCACTACGGTGACCGGCATGCGGGTTGCGCGCGACTTTGCCGTCGGCGGCGCCCCGGGAGCACTGGCCCACCACGCGCCCGAGCGGCCGAGGGTGGCCGACCCGGGACGCCGCCGGCGCATCGCCGACTATCTGTCCGCCGGCACCGCGATCGGCCACGGGCACGGCGTGCTGCGCACCGACGGGCTGTGGCTGTGGCCGGAGCGGTTCGTCGGGGAGGTCCTCGACCTGGGACTCGCCCCCGAACCGGACTTCCTGGGGCACATGCGGCACTGCGGCTTCCGTGCCGCGGCGCCCGAGCCGGACACCCGGCTCACCGAGGACGCGCTGCGGGCCTGGCGGGCCGGGCCGCCGCCCGGGCCGCGGCTGCTGGTCACGTACTTCGTGCGCGTCGACGGCGACTCGACCCCGCAGGCGCCGCTGTCGCTGCTGCGCCGGTCGGTCGACCCGGCCGGCGGGGTGGCCGAGGAGGCGCTCTGGCGCGACCTGGAGTGGCACCCGACGCAGGCCTTCGGCGTACACAAGATCGACCATGATCTCCACGAGGTGACCCCGGCGCACGCCGCCGGGGTCCTCGACCGCTGGTGTGGACGATGGCACCGCGAGGCCGTCAACCGGGCCGCCGCGAACTGACCAGGCACGGGGCCCGTCAGCCGAGCCACTCCGTGATCAGGTAGTGCGCGATCGACGCGGGGAACGGCAGGCCGAAGTCCTGCGCCTCACCCCGCAGCACCGCGGCGATCTCCGTCCGGGAGAACCAGCGCCCCTCGAGGATCTCCTCCGGGTCGACCACGACCGGCGCGCCGACCGGCGCCGTGGCGTGGAAGCCGAGCATCAGCGAGCCCGGGAACGGCCACGGCTGGCTCGCCACGTACGTGACCTCGCCGACGACGACGCCGACCTCCTCCAGCACCTCCCGGGCGACCGCCATCTCCGCGGACTCCCCCGGCTCGACGAACCCGGCGAGCGTCGAGTAGCGCCGGATCCCGCCCGACTGCGGCCACTGCGCGTTGCAACCAAGCAGGCAGCGCCCGTCCGGGCCGTCGACGCCGTCGTGCACCAGCATGATCACGGCCGGGTCGGTGCGCGGCCAGAGCGTCTCCGCGCCGTCCTCGGTGGTGCGGACCCACCCGCCCTGCGCCGGGACCGTCAGTTTGCCGCTGAGGGGGCTGTACGGGTGCCGCGAGTGCCAGTTGGCCAGCGCGACGGCGGTGATGAACAGCCCAGCGGGCAGGTCCGGCAGCGAGTGGCCGACCTGGCGCAGCGTGACCCGCCGCGTGCCGGGCAGCGGTGTCACGTCCGCGGCGACCGCGAAGTACACGGTGCCGTCGACGTCCTCGCCGAGGAAGAACCGCTCCCCCCGCGGCGCGTCGTCCGGCGCGAAGTACACCAGCTCGGGCGGATCGTCGACGCGCACCAGCAGGTGTCCGTCGTCGACGACCACCACCCGGGCGCGGGTCCAGGCCTCCTCCAGCCAGGCGGCGTCGGTGCGGTGGTGCGCCGCCCGGTCCAGCGCGCCCCGCGCGAGCGGGGGCCCCGGCCGGGCGGCTGCCACGTCCGTCATGACGCCGCTCGGGTGACCGCCGTCAGCGCCGCGAGTGGCTGCTCGATCTGCTCCGCGTCGCCGAGGACGACGGCCGCGACCCGCGACGGCGCCAGGTACTGCGCGGCCGCGGCGGCCACGTCGTCGCGGCTGACCTTCGCCAGCCGGGCGGCGTGCTCGGCGAGGTAGTCCAGGCGCAGCCCGAACCCGGCGTACGTGGACACCAGGCCGGCCAGCCCCGCCTGGGTGGACATGCCCAGCTGCAGGGTGCCCAGCGCGTACTGGCGGGCCTGCTCCAGCTCCTCCTGCTCCGGCGGGAGGCTGGCCAGCCGGCCGAGCTCGTACAGCGTCTCCAGCAGCGCCGGGCCGGTCACGGCGGTGGCCACCTCGGCCGCGACGACCAGCGCCGAACCGGCGACGGCGTGCTCGACCAGGGAGTGCGGCCCGTACGTGTAGCCCTTGTCCTCGCGGATGTTCTCCACCCAGCGGGAGGAGAAGTAGCCGCCGAAGACCAGGTTGGCCAGCTGCAGCGCGGCGTGGTCGGGGTGCCTGCGCGACACCGCGGGCAGCGCCAGGCGCAGCGAGGACTGCACGGAGCCGGGCCGGTCGACGAGCGTCAGCGGCCCCGGCTTCAGCTCCGGCGTCGGCGGCAGCTCCACCGTCGAGCCGGCGCCGTCCCACTTGGACAGCATCTGCTCGGCGGCGGCGATCGCCTTCTCCGGCGCGATGTCGCCGACGATGACGAGGGTCGCGCCCGCCGGGTGCAGCCGCTCGGCGTGCAGGGTGCGCAGCGTGCCGGGGGCGACCGCCTCCACCTGCTCCGGCGCCGGGGTCTGCACGGCGTACGGGTGCTTGCCGTACATCCGCTTGAGCAGCGCCACCCGTGCCAGGTGGCTCGGCTGGCTCTGCGCGACCCGGATCCGGTCGACCAGGCGGGCCCGCTCGGTGCTGACCTCGTCGGCCGGGTAGTTGGCGTCGGTGAGCACCTCGGCCAGCAGGTCCAGCAGCCGCTCCAGGCCACCGACGAGGGCGTTGCCGGAAATCAGCAGCCGGTCGGGGTCGGCGCCGGCGGACAGCCCGCCGCCGACCTTCTGCAGCTCGGCGGCGATGTCGACGGTCGACATGGCGGTGGTGCCGGACAGCACCGTCTGCGTCAGCAGCGCGGCCCTGGCCAGGTGCGCCTTCGCGAACGGTACCCGCAGCCGGATCTCGACCAGCGGCACCGACGAGCGGCGCAGCGCGATCACGGTCAGCCCGTTGTCGAGGGTCCGCTCGACGGTCTTGGGCAGCTTGAGCGGGCGGTTCGGCCCGAGCACCGGCACGGTGCGCGGCAGGGTTTCGGCAGTCACTTGGCTCCTCCGGCAATGACCTCGACCGCGGCGCGGCGCGACGGGACCAGCTCGGCCGCCGCGGCGACGACCTGCTCCTCGGTGACTCCGCTGATCAGCGTGTGGAGCTGGTTGAGCAGCTCGGGCTCGCCGCGCTGCTGCTCCAGCACCGCCATCTGCAGGGCCCGGCCGAGCACGGCGTCGGTGTCGCGCAGCAGGTGGGTGGCCATACGGGCCTGGGTGCGGCTGAGCTCGTCGGCGGCGAGGCCGTCGGTGGCGACGCGCTGGCACTCCTCCTCGACGCTGCGCAGGACCTTGTCGATGTCACCGCCCGGGGGCAGGTGCGCCTGCAGCACGAGGGCGGTGGGGTCGCGCACCGCGAACGGCTCGCCCATGAACCCGACGTAACCGCCGACGCTGGTCACCGTCCGGTCGCGCAGCACGAGCCGCTCGACCAGCCGGGACGCGTCGCCGTCGGTGAGGACCTCGGCGAGCACCACGTAGGGCAGGTAGCCCTCGAGGTCGGTGATCGGGTCCGGGATCCGCCACGCCGCGGCGACCGCCGGCAGCGGCGCCAGCCGGTCCTCGTACGACGAGCGGCGCTCCGCGGTCAGGTCGGGCTCGGCGAAGTCGGGGCGCACCGGCGCCGGCCGGGCCGGCACGTCGCCGAAGTGCCGCTCGATCAGCGCGGTCGCGGTCGCCACGTCGAAGTCGCCGGACACCGCGAGGACCGCGTTGCCACAGGCGTAGTACCGGTCGAAGAAGTCGGCGGCGTCGGCGACGGTCGCGGACTCCAGGTCGTCGAAGGAGCCGTAGCCGTCGTGGGCGTTGGCGAACGTGTCGAACATGACCGGTGGCAGCCGCAGCCACGGGAAGCCCCCGTAGGGCCGGTTGAGCACGTTGACCCGGATCTCCTCCTTGACCACGTCGACCTGGTTGCGCAGGTTCTCCTCGGTCAGGCGGGGTGAGCGCATCCGGTCGGCCTCGAGGAACAGCGCCCGCTCCAACGCGTTGGACGGCAGCGTCTCGAAGTAGTCGGTGTAGTCGAAGTGGGTCGAGCCGTTGAACGTGCCGCCGGAGCCCTGCACGTAACGGAAGTGGGCGAGCTTCTCCAGGCTCTCCGACCCCTGGAACATCAGGTGCTCGAAGAGGTGGGCGAAGCCGGTGCGGCCCTGCGGCTCGGAGCGGATGCCGACGTCGTACACGACCGCGACGCCGACGACGGGTGCGGCCCGGTCGGGTGTCAGCACCACCCGCAAGCCGTTGGGAAGGGTGAGGCGCTCGACGGGATACTTGGACGCGGGGATCCGCACAGCGGGACTACGACGAGGCACCCACCGAATCTATCCCGTCGCGCGCCGTTCGCCCGAGGCGACCGCCGACTCGGAGCGCCGCAGGCGGCGTTCGGCCCTCAGGGCGTACCAGAGCAGCACCCCGATGAACGCGACCAGCGGCAGGCTGAGCAGCCACCCCAGCGGCCCCCGCGACCTGGCCACGACGGGACCGGCGACTGGCGCGTCCGCCGACGCCGGCGCCGCGGCGGACGGCGACGGGACAGCCGAGGGCGTCGGCGGGTGAGCCAGCGGGATCACCCTGGTCAGCGCCGGCACCAGGTCGACCCGGCCGACGCCGAACTGCGGGTCGGGCCCCGGCGCCCCCGCATCGACGGCGGTGACCGAGAGCCGGTGGACGATCTCGTCGGCGGGCAGCTTCGGGTACGCCGCCCGCACCAGCGCCACGACCGCGGCGAGCTCTCCGGCGGAGGCGCTGCCGGCGTCGATGCGGTAGCCGCCGCCGGTGTTCGTGGTCATGATCTCCTCGCCGGGCACGCCGAAGCCGAGCCGGCGGCCGCTGTCGGAGGTGACGAGCACGTCGCCGGCGCGCGACAGCGGGACCGCCGCGAGGACCCCGTCGTACGCCGCCGGGTACGGCTCGAACGCCTCACCGGCGCGGTTGCCGTCGGACGCGACGATGATCGCGTCGGCCGCCTGCGCCTCCCGCACCGCTTGGGCGAGCCGCTCGCTGCCGCCCACCGAGTAGCCGACGACGATGACCTTCGCGCCGCGGACCGTCGCCAGCTCGATGCCCTCGGCCAGCTGGTCGGGGGTGACGGTGCGGGTGCCGGTCGGGTCGGGCGTGGCCGGGCTGCCCAGCACCACCGGCAGGATGTCCGCGCCCGGCGCGATGCCGAGCACTCCGTGCTGCCGGTTGGCGCCGTGCCCCTGCCCGGCGATCAGCCCGGCGAGCGCGGTGCCGTGCCCGTCGGGATCACCGGGCGGCGTGGCGACGCCGTTGGTGTAGATCGCCGGCAGGACGCTCGCGGTCAGGTCGATGTGGTTGCGATCCACGCCGTTGTCGACGATCGCGACCGTGATCCCCTCGCCGCGGGTCTTCTCGTTGGCCTCGCTCACCCGCAGGTACTGCAGGTGCCACTGATCGTCACGGATACCGTCGGCGAACGCCGGGCTGACCGGGCCCGCGGGAACGAGCACCAGCACGACGCCGAGAACCAGTGCGGCCTTTTTCATCGCGCTAGCGTGACGGATCGACGCAACCCGCGCCAGTCGCTGTTTCTGGCTTCGGGCAGTTTCTGGCTTCAGGCGGCTGGCGCCGCGGCCGGCCGGGGGGTTCCCACCCCGGAGCCCCCCATGCTCGCTGGCGCTCGCACTGCCTGCGCTGGCGCGCGGCAGCCCCACGCGCGTGCGCGGCATCCCGGTGGTCACCGTCCGACCGCCCGCTCCGCCGCCGTGATCGAAGTCGCGCCACGGTCATCCGGATGACCACGGGACGACTTGGATCACGCCCCGGGGTACGCAGAGCGTGGCGCCGGTGGCCTGATCACCGCTTCAGATAACCCGACGCCGATCACGCCGAGCCAGCCAGCCAGCCAGCCGGCGGCCCGGTTCGGCCCGGCAGGACGGCGGCTCCGGGCTTGCCCGCGCGGCACCTCAATGATCACCGTCCGGCCAGCATGCCGTCACAGATCGAAGTCGCGCCACGGTCATCCGGGTGACCACGGGACGGCTTGGATCACGCCCGAGGGGGGACGCGAATCGGCGCGGGGCACGGATCTGCGGAGCCGCAGGCGTGGGCCGGCGGGCGGGTCCGGGCCGGAAAGATCACAGGGGGCGGACGGACTCGGGGGCCTCGTCGGCGACGTAGTCGAACTGGCGGTGGGTGTCGGGGATCGACACGTACAGGATGGCGGCCTCAGGCTTGCCGAGGTCGATGAGGGCGATCGACACCAGTTCGCTCTTCGCCTTCAGGCCCGGCTGCGAGAAGTGCAGGCGGAACTTGATCAGGCGGGCGGGGCGGCCGCCGAGGGTGAGGTCCTTGGCGGAGATCGGCTCCAGCTCGTTGCTCTTCGGGTAGAAGCTGACCCGCACGTCCGCGGCGATCTGGTCGCCGGCGCACTTGAGGTCGAGGACCGAGCCGTCGTTGACGGTGGCCGGGACGTGACCGGAGAGGATCGTCGCGTGGTAGTCGCTGCCGCCGGCGTAGTCGGGCTCGGTGACGAAGTGCTGGCCGGTCCGGTAGGTGACCTTCAGCTCGCCCTGGTCGACCCAGGACGCGTCCCAGGGGCGCCAGGGGTCGCCGTACTCCTTGTAGGAGATCCCGGCCTCCTCGTCGCTGGTCCGCGGGCCGGGCGGCACCGGCGCGCCGCCGGGCGGCACCTCGGGCGGGATGGTCGGCGGCGGGCAGCGGCGGGCCAGCTCGGGGCGGGTGTCGCTGGGGCCCTTGGCCCGGTTGTCGAACAGGCCGCCGGGCGTCGTGGCGTTGCCGGTCATCACCGAGACGAGAATGACGACCAGGCCGATCAGGACCACGGCGACGGCGCTGCCGCTGAGCACCTTCAGGATCCGCTTGTTGCGTTTGACCGGATCGTCGTCATCGTCGCCGCCACCGCCGCCACCGGACGGCCACGAGGGGGGCGGCACGATCGGCGGCACGCCGATGCCCGAGACCCGGCCCGAGCGGTAACCGGACGCGGCGCGCGGCGGCTCGGCCGTGCGCTGAATCGTCGGCGCCGGCCCGACGGGCGCCAGCACGACCTGCGTGTCCGGCTGAGCCCACGGTGATTGCTGCTCGGTCATCTCAACCGTAAGTGTCGCAGCCGGACGCCAGTCTGCCAAAACCCGCTACGGCTGCGGCTGCACCGGCGTGCGGACGTCGGTGACCTGCGGATATCTCGGGGAGTCGGCAGCGGCGACCGGGCCGATGACGATCAGGGCCGCGGTCAGCACCCCGGCGGTCGCGACCCCGACCACCAGTGCGACCTCGCGCGTCGGCGATGTCTGCATCCTGCGCACTTCCCCTCGCATGCCCGTCCGCATGCCCTTTGGACAGCTTCGAGGACGGCGAGGTTCCGTGGACAGCGAGGTGTCGGAAGCTTGACGCGACCTTGCTGTCGATCAGACCGGCAGCGTGGCGATGAGGGCGAGCAGCCCTTCCTTGTCGAGCAGGTCGGCGGGGCGGACCGTGACGCCGTCGCGGACGTAGAAGAACGCGGCGCCGACCAGGTCCAGCGGCACCCCTCTGAGCTCCGCCCACGCCAGCCGGTAGGCGGCGAGCTGCACCGCGGCGGCCGCGGCGTCGGCGCCGGACGGCTGGGCGCCGGTCTTCCAGTCGACCACGTCGTAGCGCCCGTCGGGGTACGCGTAGACGGCGTCCATCCGCCCGCGCACCACCACCCCGGCGATCACGGACGCGAACGGCACCTCGACGTCCAGCGGCACCCGGTCGGCCCACTCCCCCGCCAGGAACCGCTCCTGCAGGTCGGCCAGGGCCTCGTCGGGCGCGGCGCCCTCGTCGGCGGCGCCGGGCAGCTCGTCGAGGTCGATCAGCCGCTCGGCCTTGAACCGCTGCTCCAGCCAGTGGTGGAACGCGGTCCCGCGGCGGGCGTACGGGTCGGGGCGCGACGGCAATGGCCGGCGCAGCGAGCGGGCCAGCCGCTGCGGGTCCCGGCGCAACGCCACCAGCTGCGACACCGACAGGTGCCCGGGCAGCGCCACGTCGACGGGGGCGTTGAGCTGCGGGGTGAGGCGGGCCCGCTCGGCGAGGAGCAGGTCGGCCTCCGCCGCCCACCGCCGGCCGGAGCCGTCGCGGAGCACCTCCTCGGGCCACTCGACGCGCGCCGGCGCAGCCGTGTCGTCCCGCTGCGGCGCCGGTACGGCCACCGCGACGCCATCCGGAGCCGCCGGTACGGCAGCGACGGCACCCGCAGGAGCCGGCACGACCTCGTCGGCGGCCTCCCGGAGCGCCGGCGCGAGTTCGTCGGCGGCCTGCCGGGGCGCCGGCACGAGTTCGTCGGCGGCCTGCCGGGGCGCCGGCACGAGTTCGTCGGCGGCCTGCCGGGGCGCCGGCACGAGTTCGTCGAGGTCGGCCGAGGGCGGCGGCGGGGCGGCGAGGGCGGCGGCCGCCTCGCGGACCATCGCCGCGGCGGCCTCCAGCAGCGGGCGGCGGGCGCCGAGCGGGTCGGCGGGCCAGCTCGCACTGGGCACCGTGTCGGCCGTCGGGTTCTGCGCGTCCGGCGGGGGCGGGGCGGCCCACGCGTCGACCATGCCGGCGCCGGACCGGCAGCGGTCGCGGATCTCCTCCAGGAAGACCGACGGGCCGCGGGCGCGCTTCACCCCGTCGCCCCACCAGTACCCGCTGGCCAGCAGGAGCCGGCGGGGGCGGGTGACCGCGACGTACGCCAGCCGCCGCTCCTCGCGCACGTCGTGCTCGCGCCAGTCGGTGGTGAACGCCTCCAGCCGCCGCACGACGCCCTTCACGTCCTCCGCGGCGGACAGGTCCAGCGCGGGCAGCCCGTCGCGGTCGCCGCGCAGCGGGAACGGCAGGACGCCCAGGCCCCGCAGCCAGTGGTCGCCGGCGTTGCTGGCGCCGGGGAACACGTCGACGCAGAGGCCGGCGACCGACACCATGTCCCACTCCAGGCCCTTCGCGGCGTGCGCGGTCAGGATCTGCACCGCGCCCGAGACCACCTCGACCTCGCCCGGGGCGAGGCCGCGCTCCTCGTTCTCGGCGGCGGCGAGGAACGCCAGGAACGCGCCGAGGGTCGCGCCCTCGGACTCACCGGCGAAGCGCGCGGCGATGTTGCTGAACGCGTCGAGATGCCCGCGGGCCAGGCCGGCGTCGCCGGGGCGGGCGGCGACCTCGACGTCGAGGCCGGTGGCCCGCTCGATGTCGGCGACCAGGTCCGGCAGCGGCTGGTCGAGGCGCCACCGCAGGCGGCGCAGCTCCGCGCCGAGCGCGGCGAAGCGGGCGTACCCGGCCGGCGAGTACGCCTCCGGGTCACCGAGGTCGTCGAGGGCCTCGACCAGCACGGCCTCGTCGAGCCGGTCGGCGAGCGCCGGCTCGTCGTCGGCCGGGCCGGCGCGGCGGGCAGCGGCGAGAGCGCGGGCCCGGCGGTACAGGGCGACCAGGTCCCGCGGGCCGATCCGCCAGCGCGGGCCGGTCAGGATGCGCAGCAGCGCCGCGCCCTCGGCGGGGTCGGCGAGGACCCGCAGGACGCTGACGACGTCACGGACCTCGGGCGTGTCCAGCAGGCCGCCGAGGCCGACGACCTCGACCGGCAGGCCGCGGGAGCGCAGCGCGTTCTCCAGGGCGGGGATCTGGGCGCGGGTGCGCACCAGCACCGCGGTCGTCGGCCGGTCGTCGACCGGGATGTCCATCGGGAACGTCTCCGGCGCCGCCTTCGCCGCGAGCCGCCACGACGCGACGACCCGGTCGGCGATCCAGGCGGCCTCGTCGGCGTAGGTGTCCAGCAGCGCACAGTGGACGGTCGCGGTGGAGGCGGGCTCGGCGAGCACGTCGGCGGGGGCGAGCTCGGCGACGCGGGCGCCGTGCGCGCGCAGCGGGGCGGAGATCGCGTTGGCGACGTCGAGGATCTCGGGGCGGTTGCGCCAGCTGGTGGTGAGGCTCAGCTCGGTCGCCGGCTCCCCGGCCGCCGTCGGGAACTCGGCCGGGAACCGCTCCAGCGTGCCCGCGGAGGCGCCGCGCCAGCCATAGATGGACTGGCAGGGGTCGCCGACCGCGGTCACCGGATGGCCGCCGCCGAACAGGGAGCGCAGCAGCACCACCTGCGCGTGGCTGGTGTCCTGGTACTCGTCGAGCAGCACCACCCGGAAGCGGTCCCGCTCGACCGCGCCGACCTCCGGATGGGCGAGCGCGACCCGGGCCGCCCGGGACAGCTGGTCGCCGAAGTCCATGGCCTCCAGCAGGTGCTTCTTCTCCTGGTACTGCCGGATCAGCGGCAGCAGCTGCAACCGGGCCTGCTGCCGGGACAGCAGGTCGCGCACCGGCTTGGCCATCTTGCCGGTCTTGGCGCTCACCTCGGCGAAGAACCGGCCGGTCCACGCGGCGACGTCCTCGGGCGCGCGCAGGTGCTCGGCGAGGTCCCCGGCGAGGTGCAGGACCGCGTCGACGACCGTCGACGGCGCCGAGGACACGGCGGTCATGTCCCCGTCGTAGCCGCGCACCACGGCGTCCGCGAGCTGCCAGCAGGCGGCCTCCGTGAGCAGCCGGGTGGAGGGCTCGAAGCCGGCTCGTACACCGTGCTCGCGAACCACCCGGGCGGCGTAGGAGTGGTAGGTGGCCACGGTCGGCTCGCCCGCGATCAGGTCGTCGCGGCCGAGCCGGCGCACCAGCTGGCCGAGCCGCTGCCGGATGCGGTGGGACAGCTCGCCGGCGGCCTTGCGGGTGAACGTGAGGCCGAGGATCTGCTCGGGGCGGGCGTGGCCGTTGGCGACGAGCCAGACGACCCGGGCGGCCATCGTCTCGGTCTTGCCGGAGCCGGCCCCGGCCACGACGAGCAGCGGCGCGACGGGCGCGGCGACGACCGCCGCCTGCTGCGGGGTCGGCGCCGCCTGCCGCAGCAGCCTGGCCAGCTCGACGGGGGTGTATGCCACGGCGCGCCCCCCGTCGCGTTGGGGGACGCTCACGCCGTCGCCTTCGCTGCGCTCCGGGACGCTCATGTGACGTGCCGGCCCTTGCCCGACACGGGGCAGGAGGTCTTGACCGGGCAGACCCGGCACTTGTTGTTGACGACGGCGTCGAAGGTGGCGGCGGCCATCGTCTTGGCGGTCTTCTTCACCAGCGCCTGCGCCCAGTTGGGGTCGCCGGACTCGCCCAGCGGCGGCTGGACCTGCTCGCGGGCGGCGCCGGTCTCGCCGCCGAGTTGCACCAGCGAGGCGCCGCCGGGGACGGTCGACTCCTCGAACGCGCCGAGCTCGATCGCCGCCTGGTACGCCGCGAGCTGCGGGTGCTCGGCCAGGTTGGCGTTGGCGGGGATCGACTTGCCGGTCTTGAGGTCCACGACCACGAGCCGGCCGTGCTCGTCGAGCTCGAGCCGGTCGACGCGGCCCTTGATCTCGACCGGCGCGTCGGGGTCGGCGAGCTCCACGAGGAAGTCCTGCTCGATCGCGACGAGCCGGCGCGGGTTGCCGGCGAGCCAGCCGATGAGCTTGTCCAGCATGGTCTCGGCGCGGTCGCGCTCGCGGCCGGCGAGCCACCGCGCGGACAGTTCGATCGCGTCGAAGCGGTCGGCGACGTAGGCGACGAGCTGCGCCCGGTCGGCGGTGGCGTCGGAGGCGAGCATCGCGGCGGCGTGCACGAGGTTGCCGATCGACTGCTCCGGCGACGGGGTCAGCTGCCCGCCGTGCCGCTCCAGCAGCCAGCGCAGGCTGCACCGGTCGACGCTCTCCACTGTGGACGGGGTCACCGTCACCGGCTCGCCGGGGTCGACGAGGGGCCGGTCGTCCGACAGCGGCTGCAGCCCCCACCAGCTGTCCGGGTCGGCGCCCGGGACTCCTTCGGCGGCGAGCCGGGCGAGGACCGCGGCGGCCGCGGCGCGGCGGTCCTCAGTGGCGTCGGGGTCGACGAGGGCGACCCGCAGCTCGGCGACGAGCGTCGGCAGGGTCAGCGCGCGCGGCGGCTCGAACATGACGGCGCCGTCGGGCTCCCCGCCGGCGTCTGGGTCGGCGTTGGTGAGCTCGGTGATGAACCGGCTCGGCTGCTCCTCGCCGTCGCCGGACGCGACGGCGGTGACGAGGACCTGCTCGCGGGCGCGGGTGACGGCGACGTAGAAGAGGCGGCGCTCCTCGTCCAGCAGCGCCGACAGCCGGCCGATCGTCTCCATGGTGCGGCCGGCGAGGACCTCGACGAGCAGCTCGGAGCCCAGCACGCTGCCGCGCAGCCGCAGGTCGGGCCAGACGCCCTCCTGCACGCCGGCGACCGCGACGACGTCCCACTCGAGGCCCTTCGCGGCGTGCGCGGTGAGGATGCGCACCGCCTCGCCGCGGTCGGCGGACGGGGCGAGGGAGTCCGCGGGCAGGTCCTGGCCCTCGACGTGGTCGAGAAAGACGGCGGTGCCGGCGCCGGGGAGCCGGTCGGTGAAGCGGGCCGCCGCGTCGAACAGCGACACGACCGCGTCGAGGTCACGGTCGGCGGCGGCGCCGCGGTGCCCGCCGCGGGCGCTCAGTGCCGCCCACCGCTCGGCGAGGCCGCTGCCCTGCCAGGCGGTCCACAGCACCTCCTCGGCGGTGGCGCCGGGCCGGGCCGCGGCGGCGCGGACGTCCTGCAGCAGCTGCCCGACGGCACGGGCCGGCGCCGCCCAGCGCCGCTCCACCCCGGCCAGCTCGCCGGGGTTGCGCAGGGCGTGCAGCAGCAGCACGCCGGACGGGCGCCGGTCCCCGCCGGCGAGGGCGAGGGCCCGCAGCCCCTGCCGGAGGCGCCGCTCGGCGAGGGGGTCGGCGCCGCCGAGCGGCGAGTGCAGCAGCGCGATCGCGGCGTCCTCGTCGAGCCGGCCGTCGTCGAGCGCGCAGCGCAGGAGCAGCAGCAGCGGCGCGATCGCCGGCTGCAGGTGCAGCGGCAGGTCCTCGGCCTCGGTGACGGTCGGCACGCCCGCCGCGTGCAGCGCCCGCTGCAGCGGCGCCAGCTGGCGGGCGGTCGAGCGCACCACGACCGCCATCCGCGACCACGGCACACCGCGCAGCAGATGCGCCTCGCGCAGCCGGTGGGCGAGGAACGCCGCCTCGGTCGTCTCGGAGCCGAACGTCGCGGTCTCCACGCTGCCGCCGGGGCGCTGCGCCTCCAGCCGCCGGTGGCGGGCGGGGCCGCGCAGCCGCGACGCGACCCGGCGGGTCGGCGCGAGCAGCCCGTCGCCGAGCCGGCGCGAGTGCGGCAGGAGGACCTGGGGCGCGGGCCGGCCGCCGGCGGTGCGGAACCGGTCGGGGAAGTCGCCGACGATGCCGGGGTCGGCGCCGCGGAACGCGAACGTGGAGGAGTCGGGGTCGGCGAACGCAACGAGGTGCGCGCCGGCCCCGGCGACGAGGTCGAGCAGCTCGATCTGGGCGGGGTCGGTGTCGGCCAGCTCGTCGAGGTAGACGCACTCGATCCGGCGCCGCTCCGCGGCGAGGGCGTCGGGCTCGTCGACCAGCAGCCCGGCCGCGGCCCGCACCAGTTCGGCGTAGTCGTAGGCGACCGCGCCCCGGCCGGTGGCGTCGCGCAGGGCGAGGACCTGCAGGTACTCCTCGAAGAACCGGGCCGCGGCGGCCCAGTCGGGGCGCTGGTGCACGGCCGACAGCCGGGCCAGCCCCTGCGGGCCGATGCCCCGCTCGACCGCGCGCAGCAGCAGGTCACGCAACTCCGTGGCGAACGCGCGGGTGCCGAGGGCGCCGCGCAGGGACTCCGGCCACGGCGCCTGCGAGCCCTCCAGCAGCTCACGGATGACGAGGTCCTGCTCGGGGCCGGTGAGCAGCCGCGGCGACAACTCGCCGCGCTCGACGGCGGCGCGGCGCAGCAGGCCGAACGCATAGCCGTGGAAGGTGCGCACCATCGGCTCGGCGGTGGTGCGCAGCCCGGCGGCGCGCCCCAGCCGGGCCTCGATGCGGTCGCGCAGCCGCACCGCGCCGCGCCGGCCGAACGTCAGGACCAGGATCCGCTCGGGGTCGACCCCCTCGGCGACCCGGGCGGCGACGGCCTCGACGAGGCTGGTCGTCTTGCCGGTGCCGGGCCCGCCGATGACGAGCAGCGGGCCGGAGCGGTGCTCGACGACGAGCCGCTGCCACGGGTCCGCGTCGATCGGGACCGCCGCCGGACCAGGCCGCCGGACCAGGCGGTAGGTCCCGCGCCTGGCCGACTGGGGGGAAGCGGTCGCGGTCACGCCGCTATGCAATCACGCCCGTCCGACAGTTCCGCCGCGAGCACCCGCGACCCGCGGCGGCGGGTCGCGGACCGGCGGCGACGGCCGGGGCGGACGTGCCCTGCAGGCGGTCGTACGGTCGTCCACCCGACATTTCCGATCGTTCATTCCGGTCGATCCTTCTGTGCTTTGGAGATGACCGGGTCGAACATCCGCAACAAGCGGCGCGCGGCGACTCGCCGATCCGGACGCCGAGACCATACGCTGATCGTCGAGGCCATCGCGAAGACCACCGACTTCACGACCGGCCATCGCCGGCCAAGCCTGACGCCGATACCGCCAAATTGCTCGTCAGATACGGTGGAACAGCAGCTCGGAGCCCATGCCGGCCGGTTACCGAAGGCTTGTCGGAATACTGTCGGAAATTCACTGCCAGCAGTTGTCTTCTACCATCGGGCCATTTTTGACAGAATGCGGATCAGGGGTCAATCAAGATCCATGTGGGTCAAGGTCGAGGTTGTTCGCCGCGGCACGTCCGTGCGATCCTTGGCACTTGACGAAACTTGACATGTCGGCACGGGTTTCGGAGCGTACTGCGTGGTGATCCAGCTTCCCGATCCGGTTCAGTTGCCGGCTGGGCCACATCGGGACCTCGTCGTCGCCATGCACTCGCTGTACAACGACGCCGGCAAGCCCGGTTCCAGGATCATCAGCGTCGGCATCCGCAAGAACTTCGAGTTGGACGAGACCGTCTCCCACGAGACCATCACCGCCACGCTCGGCGGCAAGTCGGTGCCGTCCTGGGGCAAGGTCCGCTCGATCGCGGTGCAGCTGGACCAGATGTCCGACCGCAACCACGACATGACCACGTTCCTGGAGAGCCTGCTCGGGCTGTGGCTGGCGGTGCCGGCCGCGCCGCCGAAGGCCGCGAACCGGATCACCGGCGGGGGCGCGCAACCGGCCGCGCGCGCCGCGCCTGTCCAGACGGAGCTGCGGCGCTCGCGGGCCGCGGCGAACGCGGCACCGGTCCCACCGGCCGAGCGGATCCGCAGCGAGTTTCCGGAGCGCAACCCGTACTTCGTCGGCCGGGAGATCCTGCTGGACACCATGGCGGCCCGGCTGCGCTCGCAGCGGCCGAGCCCGCTGGTGCTCTACGGGCTGGGCGGCGCGGGCAAGACGCAGCTGGCGCGGGAGTACATCGAGCAGTACGCCGACGCGTACGCGGTGATCTGGTGGATCCCGGCGACGCGGGCGGGCTCGGCGCTGACCGAGCTGGCGGAGCGGCTCGGGGTGCCGGCACAGGCCAACGTCAAGCAGACCATCGACAACGTCATCTCCCGGCTGGAGTCGGCCGGGGCGCCGTTCCTGCTGGTGTTCGACGGGGTGGAGAACGAGCAGGTGCGTCCGTTCTTCCCGTCGATCGGCGGGAAGATCATCGTGACCACGCGGGACCCGGCGTGGGCCAACGACAGCTCCTACCTGGCGATCGAGGTGCCCGACTTCGACCGGGCCGAGGCGATCCAGTTCCTGCGCAAGCGCTTCCCGGAGCTGCGCGGTGACGACGCCGACGAGCTGGCCAGCCGGCACGGGCGGCTGCCGCTGGCGCTGGAGCAGATCGCGGCGCTGAAGCTGGCCTCCGGGCTGAGCTGGGAGGAGCTGCGCGACCGCCTCGACGAGCCGGGGCCGGGCCTGCTCGCGACCGGGCAGCCGGCGCACTACCCGCACACCGTCGCCGCGCTGCTGCAGGTCGCCCTGGACCAGCTGCGCGAGACGAACCCGGTGGCGGTCGAGGTGTTCGAGCTGTTCGCGTTCCTGGGCTCGGAGCCGGTGTCGGTGACGCTGCTGAGCGTCGACCACGGCGACGAGCTGTCGCCGGACCTGATGCGCACGATGCGCAACCGGCTGAAGCTGAGCAAGGTCATCCAGCAGATCAGCCGCTTCGGCCTGGCCCGGCTGCACCGCGAGACGCAACGCATCGAGGTGCAGCCGCTGATGCGCCTCGCCCTGCGCGACGCGCTGAGCCCCGAGGCCCGTGACCGGGCCCGCCGCAACGTGCACGCGATCCTGGCCGCCGCCGACCCGGGCTGGCCCGACGACCTCGCCTCGCAGGACATGCACCGGGAGATCGCCGCGCACGTGCTGCCCTCCGGGCTGGTCGGCTCGGCACTGCCGGCGGCCCGGCTGACCGTCTTCCACCAGATCCGCTACCGCTACCTGATGGGCGAGTACGAGGACGCCAACCGGCTCGCCGAGGCCGCCGTCACCCGCTGGAGCGCGGCGGAGTTCCTCGGCGCCGACCACGACCTGGTGCTGCTGAGCACCAGAGAATGGGCCAACGGGCTGCGCGCCGTCGGGCAGTACCAGCAGGCACACGACCTGACCAGCGACACGATGCCGCGGCTGCGGGACAACCCGGCCTTCGGCCCCGACCACCGCGAGACCCTGGCGCTGGCCACCAGCCACGCCGCGGACCTGCGCATCGCCGGGCAGTACCGGGCCGCGTACGACATCGACCAGGACACCTACCACCGCTACCTGGACTCCCCGCAGCACGGCCAGCTGCACGCGCTGACCTCGGCGAGCCTGCACAACCTGGCGGTGAGCTGCCGGCATCTGGGCCGGTTCGCCGAGGCGGAGGAGATGGACCGCTTCGAACTGCTGCGGCACCTGGAGCGGCACGGCACCGAGCGGGACAAGACGCTGCTGACCGTCAACGCGCTCGCCGAGGACCTCTACGGGCTCGGTCGCTACCGCGAGGTGATCGAGCTGCAGCAGCACTACGCCCCAACCGCGTTACGGGTCCTCGGCGAGACCCACCGCGGGGTCCTGCGCGCGGCACGGACCGTGGCGCTGGCCCGGCTCGGCATGGGCGAGACCGCCGAGGCGCTCAACGCGCTGCGCGACCACTACCACGACTGCATCACCTCGCTGGGGCCCGTGCACGAGTACACCCTCGCGGCGAAGATGAGCTACGCCAACGCGCTGCGCCTGCAGGGCCGCCAGGAGCACCTGCCCGACGCGTTCCAGCTCGCCGCCGAGGCCGTCGGCTCCTACCAGCGCACCTTCGGCCCCCGCAACCCGCTCACCCTCGCCGCCGAGGTGAACCGGGCCTCGATCCTGCGGGCGAAGGGCGAGTACCTGCGGGCCCGGGCCGCGGACACCATCGCCTACGACGCCCTGCACGACACCGTCGGCAAGGATCACCCGTACACCATCGCCACCCTGGTCAACCTCGCCACCGACATGTCGCTCACCGGCGACGCGGTCGGCGCCCGGGGCCGCTCCGAACAGGCCTACCTGCTGGCGAAGCAGGCACGGGGCGACCACCACCCGGACACACTCACCGCCGGGGCCAACCTGGCCCTGGACCGGTACGCCGCGGGCGAGGTCGACGCCGGCCAGCGGCTCCTCGAAAAGGTCCTCGCCGACCTGCGCAGATCCCGCGGACCGGCACATCCGGCGGTCGCCGAGGTGGCCCGCGGCGCGCGGCTGGACGCCACGATCGAACCGCCACCGACATGATCGCGAGCCGGCGTCAAGAATTGTCAACCGGCACCCTCGGCATTGCCAGGTGCTGCTGAAACGTCCAATCTCACATTACGGCGAGTCCGGTCCGGGGTGCCCGGAACGACCCATGATCGCCCTGCCGGAGCCGCTGGGGCGCCACCCGCGGGCCGACGGTCTCTTACCCCGTCGCCGCTGGTCAGCGCGCCCCCTTCCACGTCAAGAATCGTCAAGCGACGAACGTGGGATTGTCAGAGCCGTGGGCGCACCGACACACTTCTGTACGCTCGGGGTAGCGGGGTCGCGACAATTCGGACTTTTCTAGCGCCCCGGTTTTTTCTGTCAAACGGCTCGCAGCCCTTTGAGTGGAGGCCTACCGGTGGATGCCGTTTCCGCACCGACAGCTGGCGACCAGCATGCTTGGGCGCCCCTGATCGACGTGTCGGACCTCCCGCTCACGGAACTGCTCAGCACCGGCGACTCGGTGCTGGCACGCTCCGTGCAACGGCTGGTCCGCAGTCTCGACGATCCTGATGGCATTATTTCCGCGTTCCAGTCCTACGCCTCGTCGTGATCGACGCGGCCACCGACGCCCGGCCTGCCACTGCCGGCAGTGCCCGGGCCGGCGTGGCCGCGGCGCGGGAAGCGCACCGGGCGGCGGCGCCCTGGCCCTACGCGACGCTCGACGTGGCGGCGGCACGGCGCAACGGTTGGCAGCCGGCCCCGGTGCACGACATCGTTCTGAAGATCCATCAGCGGTGCAACCTGGCCTGTGACTACTGCTACGTCTACGAGACCGTGGACCAGAGCTGGCGGGACCGGCCGGCCGCGATGCCGCAGGACGTGTGGGAGGCGGCCGTCGACGCGATCGGCCGGCACGCACAGACGCGCGGCTCGCGGGGCGTACGGGTCATCCTGCACGGGGGTGAGCCGCTGCTGTTCGGCACCGAACGGATCGGCGCGCTGACCACCCGGCTACGGGCCGCGGTGCCGGACACGTGCGCCGTCGAGGTGGGCATGCAGACCAACGGTGTGCTGCTGACCGAACGCCGGCTCGAGGCCCTCAGGCCGCATGGCATCACCTTCGGGGTGAGCATCGACGGCGTGCCCGAGGTGCACGACGCGCACCGGGTCACGCGCAGCGGGCGCGGCAGCTTCGCCGCCGCCGCGCGCGCCCTGGACCTGCTGCGCCGGCCGGAGCACCGGGCGAGCTACGCGGGCATCCTGTGCACGGTGTCGGCCGGCACCGACCCGATCGCCTGCTACGAGCAACTGCTGGCGTTCGACCCACCGACCGTCGACCTGCTGCTGCCGCACGCCAACTGGCAGCATCCGCCGCAGCGGCCGCACGACGCAGCGACGCCGCACGCGGACTGGCTCATCGCCGTGTTCGACCGGTGGTACAGCGGCGGCGAGACGCGGATCCGGCTGTTCGAGGACGTGATCAGCCTGCTGCTCGGCGGCGGCTCCCGGTCCGAGCAGATCGGGCTGAGCCCCGCCGCGGTCGTGGTGATCGAGTCCGACGGCGCGATCGAGCAGGTGGACGCGCTGAAATCGGCGTACCCGGGGGCCTGCGCCACCGGCCTCGACATCCGCCACGACGAGCTCGACAGCGTGCTCGACGACCCCGGGATCATCGCCCGCCAGCTGGGGCCCGCCGCGCTGTCGGACACCTGCCGCGCCTGCCCGGTGCACCGCGTCTGCGGCGCCGGGCACTACGCGCACCGGTTCCGGCCCGCGGAGGGCTTCCACAACCCCTCGGTGTACTGCGCCGACCTGCGCAAACTCATCGACCACGTACACGGACGGCTGTCCGAGGATGTCAGAAGGCGGGTAGCAGGACAGGTGACAGGAGCATCATGACGACCGAGCACCGGTTGACGCCGGAGGAGTTCGACCGGCTCGCCCGCGGCGCCGGCGGCACCCAGGCCGTCCAGTCGCTGCGGGCCGCCCAGCTGAGCAAGCACCTGCTGCTCATCTCGCGGCTGCTGGAGCACTGGCCCGGCGACGCCGCCGAGCGCGACGCCGTGGTGCGCGCGCTGGAGACCGCCCGCGCCGCCGACCCCGGGGCGTTCGGTGAGATCCTCGGCGCGCCGCTGGTCGGCGCCTGGGCGTCGATCGTCAACCGGGCGCTGCTGCACGGCGGCGCCGGGTGGCAGGACGTCGCGCACCTCAACGGCCTGGCCGTGGTCGCCTGCGCGGCCGCCGGGGTCGACGCCGACGTGGCCGTCCCCGTGCGCGACGGCGTCGTGAGCGTCCCCGGCGTCGCCGCGGCGACCGTCGACTCCACCACCGCCCGGCTGGTGGCGAAGGCCGGCCGGCTCACCGTCGAGGCCGGCGGCACCACCCTGGACGAGCACGCCGGCGGGTGGCTGCCGGTGCGCCACCTGGCCGGCGACGCCGCCGGGCGCCGGATCCGGCTCGGCCTCGACGACCTGGACCCGTTCCGGCACGGGCACCACGCTCCCCCCGCGTCCCGCCTGCCGGTGCCGGAGCTGGAGCGCTGGCAGGCCCTGTTCGACCAGGCGTGGCGGCTGCTCGCGGAACTGCTGCCGACCCGGGCCGCGGAGCTGCAGGCCGGGCTGCGGACCCTGGTGCCGCTGGCGCAGACCGACGAGCGGGCCGCCCGCAGCGCGACGATCCGCCACGCGTTCGGCGTGTTCGGCCTGACCAGGCCGCCGACCGCGGCGGACTTCGCGGTGACGCTCGTGCACGAGTTCCAGCACTCGAAGCTCAGCGCGATGCTCGACATCATGACCCTGACCGACCCGACCGACCGGCGGCGGTTCTTCGCCCCCTGGCGGGCGGACCCGAGGCCGATCGCCGGGCTCCTGCAGGGGGTGTACGCCTTCGTCGGCGTCGCCGAGACGTGGCAGGCGCTGCGGGCGGACGCCAGGTTCGGCCCGCACGCGCAGCTGCAGTTCGCCGAGGCCCGCCTGCAGGTGGACCGCGGGCTCAGCGCCGTGGAGGAGTCCGGGGCGCTGACCCCGCAGGGTGCGTCGCTCGCCGCCGGCCTGCGCCGGGCCACCGACGCGATGCTGTCGGAGCCCGTGCCGGCCGCAGTCGCGCTGGAGGCCGAGCAGCGGCTGGAGCGCACGAAGCAACGCTGGCTGGCCGCCCAGGCCTCCTGAGCCTTACGTCGGCGGCGGCTCGATGTCACCCTCGGGCCGCTGCCGGCGCTCGATCGCCACCACGTCCGGGTGGTTCGGGCCGAGCGCCTTGCGCAGCCCGGTGACCGCCCGCCCGAACATCCGGTCGGCCTCGGTCTGCTCGCCGAGGGCCCGCAGGTCGTGGGCCAGGGTGACCTCACGCATCAGCAGGTACGGGTGCTCGGCGTTGTCCCGCGCCTCGTGCACGCCGCCGTAGGAGCGGCTCATCTGTAGCATCTGCCGGGACATCTCGGCGGCCCGCTCGCGCTCGCCGGCGATGGCGAAGTCGGCGGCCAAGGATGTGCCGGCGCACAGCGTGTATGGGTGGTCCGGCGACAGCACCGCGCCGAGTGCGGTGAAGCACCGCTCGTCGATGGCCCTGGCCTCGGCGTGCTCGCCGCGGGCCCGCCGCAGGATCGCCTCGTTGACCCGGGCGACCAGGGCCAGCGGGTGCTGCTTGCCGAAGTGCTGGTCGTAGCGCTTCAGCGAGTCGTCGATCAGGGCGAGCGCCTCGTCGTACTCCCCGACCTCGCGCAGCGCGTTGCTGAGGCTCATCGCGGCCGCGAGCGCGAACTCGTGGTTGGAGTCGGGCTTCGAGCCCTCCCGGAGCCGCTCCTGGTTGGGCCGGGAGTCGAAGCGCTCCTTGACCCGCTCGTGGTGGTCGCGCAGGATGCCGACCGCCTCGTCGCGGCGGCCGGCCTTGCGCAGCATCACCCCGTAGGTCCGGCCGGCCAGCAGCACCTGGCTGTGCAGGGGGCCGAGGCTCTGCTGCAGCGGCTCGCGCCACAGCTCGATGACGTCCAGCCCGGCCTGGTAGGCGCCCATGCCGTAGTAGTCGCGGGCCATGTTGAGGTACGCCGACAGCGCCCGCGGGTCGGTGCCGCCCATGCTCTCCCAGTGGGTGGCGATCTCCCGGTCGAGCGCGAGCGCCTTCTCGAACTCGCCGACCATCCGGTAGTCGACGGCGAGGTTGGCCTTGGCCCGCAGCGTGTACTTCTCGAACGGGCCGAACACCTCGTCGTGCAGGCCGACCGAGACCAGGTCGAACTCCAGCGCGTCGCGGTACAGCCCGGCAATGCGCAGGTCGGCGCCGACCTGGTTGCCGGTGATGAGCTTCGACTCGTGCCGCTCGCCGAAGCCGGCCGAGCGGGACATGACCGTGTACGCGGTCTGCGCGAGCTCCCTGGCCTTCTCGCTGTCGCCGAGGGTGCGCGTCGCGTTGGCCAGCAGCGCGATGGCCTGCACCGTGAAGTCGCCCTCGGGCCCGTACTGCGGGTCGGTGGTGTCCTGCGACCAGACGTCGACGGCCCGCTGCGCCAGGTCGCGGCTGTCCTCGTAGTTGCCGGTCAGGTACAGGTAGCGGGCGTGGTGCAGGATGACCTGCCGGGCCGCGACGTTCTCCGCCGAGATCATCCGGGCGGCGGTGAGATGCGCGCCGAGGTCCCGCTGGCGGGACAGCTCACCGACCTCGTCGGGGTCGCCGGGGTTGGCGGCGGCGAGGATGTTCTGCGCGTTGAGCAGGGCCCGGCGGCGCCGGTCGTCGTCGAGGCTCTCCTGCAGCACCCGCTGGACCAGCCGGTGGACCTGCAGCCGCTCGTCCTGGTCGACCTTGGCCAGACCGTACCGGCTCAGGTCGCGCACCACCCGGCTGCGCTCCAGCGGCACGGCCAGGGTCGACTTCAGCGGCTCGGCGATGTCGGCGTCGCGGCCGTACCGCAGCAGCGACACGGCGACCGGCTCGCCGCCGAGGAACGCGAAGAGCTCGAACATCTGCGCCGTGGCCGGCGCGACCTCGCGCAGCCGCTGCACGGCCAGATTGACGAACGCGGCGACGGTGACCGGGTAGCCCTGCGGCCGGCCCTCCGACAGCAGCTCCCGGCTCATCTGGTTGTCGAGCAGCTCGAGGTAGTCACGGATGGGCATCGCGGTGGCCAGATACCACGACACCGCCTGCTCCAGCGCCAGCGGCAGGTCGCCGAGCTTGTCGGCGAGCTCGTCGGCCTCGGCGTCGCTGATGCGGGCCTGCCCGTGCGGGTCCTGGCTGCGCCGCTGCAGCAGCTCGACGCTCTCGCCGCGCTCGAACACGTCGACGGCGATCGAGGACCAGCCGCTGGCCAGCTCCTGGTTGCGGGTGGTGACGATGACGTGGCCACCGTGCGAGGGCACGAACTGGTCGAGGATCACCGCCTCATCGACGTTGTCATAGACCAGCAGCCACGACAGGCCGCTGTCGGCGAGGGAGTCCAGCACCGTGCGGGCGGTGCGGCGGCGGTCGTCGGTCGTGGTCAGGCCCAGCCGCTCGGCGAGCTGGGCGAGGGAATCCAGGACGCTCGCGGTCTGCTCGGCGGCGATCCACCAGATCAGGTCGTAGTCGTCGATGTTGCGGTAGACATACTCGACCACCAGCTGGGTCTTGCCGACACCACCCATGCCCTGCAGCGTCTGCGGCAGCACCGAGGCCTTCGAGCCCTGCCGCAGCGCGGAGCCGAGGCGCTCCAGCAGCGCGACGCGGCCGGTGAAGTTCCTGTTGCGGATCGGCACGCCGCCGCCCCAGATCGGCTGCGAGCCGTCAGCGCGGCGGGAGCGCACCGGTCGGCCGCCGACGGAGGGGCGCTCGACCCGCACGTCCGGCGAGGTGCGTTCGGCGTCCACGGACAGCACCGACGCCGAATGCCCGAACAGCAGGCCGCCCTTGACCGAATCTGCCCACTGGCGCAACTCGTCCGCATTCGGCGGCCCGGTGACCGCTTCCAGCGCATCGATGAACGTCAACAGCGAAGGAATCTCACCGGACGCATTTTCGAGGCCGAGCACGGCGGCGCGAATGTCGGACCAGCCGGCCCTCGTCGACAGCGGGCCGCCGGCCTGCACCCGCTCGCCGGCCGCGGCGAGCTGCTCCACCGGCACGTCGCGCAGGATGTCCAGCAGCGCGTCGCGGTCCGGCCCGGACAGCAGCTCCGGACCGGCGATGCGGTCGGCGATGGCGACGGCGTCGGCGGTGAACACGGCCGGATAGATGCCGTGCAGCACGCGGGCGAGGCTGCGCAGCCCGCCGGAGCACGCCTGGCAGGCACGCAGCACCGACTGCACGTCGCGCCGGTGGTCCGGGAAGCGCCGGGCCTCCAGGTCACGGTCGAGCCGGCGCTCCGTCTCCTCCACCGCGGCATCCCACGCGTCGGGGTCGGACAGCTCCGGCACCAGCAGCAACACGTTGACCAGACCGTCGAGTCGGCCACGGCCGGATTGCACTTGCGCCACGGACACTCATTCCCCACGCACGACGAATCCCGAGCACAAAGAATATCCGATCTGCCCGCCCGCGGAAATGCCCGAACTCGAATGGCGCATTCTTCGGTGGGCTCCGCAGTAATTGATCACCGTCGCACTCGTGATGTGAGTTTGTTTCGCCGGAACCCCGCGTTCAGCGCAGCAGCGACTCCTCCAGCAGGTCCAGGGCGGCGGTGACGTCTCGGGAGACCAGCAGCATCGACATCGCCGCGGGGCGGACGAACTCCTGGTCGACCAGGCCGCGCAGCCACCCGACGAGGCCCTCGTAGAAGCCGTCGGCGTCGAAGAGCACGACCGGTTTGCGGTGCAGGTCGAGGGTGGCGGTGGTCCACACCTCGAACAGCTCGTCGAGGGTGCCGAGCCCGCCGGGCAGCACCACGAACGCGTCCGCCCGCTGGATCATCATCGTCTTGCGCGAGGCCATGCCGTCGGTGACCACGAGCTCGTCGGACTTGGTGTCGGCGACCTCCAGGTCGACCAGCGACTGCGGGATCACGCCGTAGGTGCGGCCGCCGCCGTCGCGGGCACCGTCGGCGACCGCGCCCATCATGCCGACGCAGCCGCCGCCGGAGACCAGCTCGTGGCCGCGCCGGCCGATCTCGACGCCGAGCTGGTGGGCCAGGTCGAGCCAGCGCTGGTCGAGCCGCTGCGACGAGGCGCAGAACACGCCGATCGACGCCATCAGCCGCTCGCCTCGCGGGCGGCGCGGCGGGCCGAGGCGGCCTCGACCTCCTCGAGGTCCTCGCCGGCCATCGCGATGTGCTGCACGGCCTCGTCGACGTCGTCGGTGAGGAACAGCAGGTCCAGGTCCTCGGGGCCGATCTTGCCGTCGGCCTGCATGGTGTCGCGCAGCCAGTCGACCAGGCCCCGCCAGTACGCGGTGCCCATCAGCACCACCGGGAAGCGGGTGACCTTCCTGGTCTGCACCAGGGTCACCGCCTCGAACAGCTCGTCGAGGGTGCCGAACCCGCCGGGCAGGACCACGAACGCCTGGGCGTACTTGACGAACATCGTCTTGCGCGCGAAGAAGTAGCGGAAGTCGATGCCGAGGTCGACCCACTCGTTGAGCCCCTGCTCGAACGGCAGCTCGATGCCGAGCCCGACCGACAGCCCACCGGCCTCCGCGGCGCCCTTGTTGGCCGCCTCCATGACGCCGGGGCCGCCACCGGTGATGACCGCGTAGCCGGCCCGCGCGAGCGCCCCGCCGAGCTCCTCGCCGAGCTTCCACTCCGGGCTGTCGGACTTGCTGCGGGCCGAGCCGAACACGCTCACGGACGGCGGCAGGTCTGCGAGGGTGTCGAAGCCCTCCACGAACTCGCTCAGGATCCGCAGCGCCCGCCAGGCGTCCTTGGTCTTCCACTCGCTGCGCAGGCGCGAGTCGAGCAGCCGCTGGTCGGCGGTGCTCGGCGGGATGGAGTCGCGGCGCAGCGTCACCGGTCCGCGGTGCCGCTCAGGCGGCTGGCTGGTCCTGCCCTCGGTCATGGCCCCCACCGTACGTGGATCTCATGATGCAATGCACCGATGGGGCGTCCTCGGGGGCTGGTCGCCGTGCCGGCGGTCGTGATCGCCGCCGTCGCCGGCGGGATCTGGTACGGCGCGAGCGCGCCCGGCGCCACCCGCACGTCGCTGGCGGCACCGTCACCGCCGGTCGCGTCGTCCCCGCCGCCCTCCCCCACGCCGTCGCTGTCCCGCACGTCGTCGCCGGTGGTCACCGCGGTCCCCGCCCGCGGCACCGGGAGGTTCGACCACAGCGCCACCGGCGGCGAGCGGGCCGGCGGCGCGGGCCGGCTGGTGCGGTACACGGTCGCCACCGAGCAGGGCACGATGGTCGACCCGGAGGTGTTCGCGGCGGCGGTCCACACGACCCTCGCCGACCCGCGGAGCTGGATCGCGGGCGGGCGGGTCTCCTTCCAGCGGGTGCCGGCGGGGCAGCCGAGCGAGCTGACCGTGCACCTGGCCACCCCCGGCACGACCGACACGATGTGCGCGAAGCGGGGCGTGCGCACCCGCGGCGAGGTGTCCTGCCGGGGCGGGCGGGACGTGATCATCAACCTGAAGCGCTGGCAGCTCGGCGTCGCCTGGTACCCGCGGCTGGCCGACTACCGCGACATGGTCGTCAACCACGAGGTCGGGCACTTCCTCGGCAACGGCCACGCGGTGTGCCCGCGCAGGGGCGCGCCGGCGCCGGTCATGGCCCGGCAGACGTTCGGCCTGGAGGGCTGCGCGCGCAATCCGTGGCCCTACCCCGACGGCAGGACGTACGTGACAGGCCCCGCGGCACCGCGATGATGCCCGATCCCGGTGAGGAATCGGGTGCGGTGGACAACGTTTGCCGGTGTCATCGCGTCGTACCCGGTATACCGGACGGCAGGGTGTAGGGGGTGACCGGTATGACACGTGCCGAGCACGACCGCCGGAAGCGGCAGATGAACCGGCGGATCCGCGAGGTGCTCGCGGTGCGTCGCATGCTGGCCGCGATGGACCCGCTTGTCGAGCCCCCGGAACCCGCAACGCACGAGGGCTGAGACCGGTTACGCGCCGGCGGCTCGGGCTGTACGCCGCCGGCTCGGGCCGTGCGCCGCCGGCTCGGGCCGTGCGCCGGCGGCCTGGGTTACGCGGCGCCGGTCAGCCAGCGCCGGACCGCGTCGGCGCCCTCGACGATCTTGTCGAGCTCGACGTGCTCGTCCTGCTTGTGCGCGAGGTTCGGGTCGCCGGGGCCGTAGTTGAGCGCCGGTACGCCGAGCGCGGCGAACCTGGCCACGTCGGTCCAGCCGAGCTTGGCCCGCGGCGGCTGCCCGATCGCGGCGAGGAACTCCCGCGCGGGCGGCGCGTCCAGGCCCGGCAGCGCGCCCGGCGCTGTGTCGACGACCCGCAGGTCGAAGCCCTCGAGCACGTCCCGCACGTGCGCCGCCGCCTGCTCCTCGGAGCGGTCCGGGGCGAACCTGAAGTTGACCTCGACCACGCACTCGTCGGGAATGACGTTGCCGGCGACCCCGCCGCTGATCCGCACCGCGTTGAGCCCCTCGCGGAACTCGCAGCCGTCGATGGTGACGGTGCGCGGCTCGTACCCCCGCAGGCGCTGCAGGATCGGGGCGGCCTTGTGGATCGCGTTGTCGCCCAGCCAGGACCGCGCCGAGTGCGCCCGGCGGCCGCTGGTGCGCGCCAGCACCCGCAGCGTGCCCTGGCAGCCCGCCTCGACCAGCCCGTGCGTCGGCTCCAGCAGCAGCGCGAACGACGCGTCCGTCAGCAGCCCGGGCCGGCTGTCGGCGAGGATCTTCAGCCCGTTGCGCGCCGAGTCGACCTCCTCGCACTCGTAGAAGACGTAGGTGACGTCATGCCGGGGCTCGGCCTCGGTGACCGCGAGGTGCAGCGCGATCGCCGTGCCCGACTTCATGTCCGAGGTGCCGCAGCCGTGCATGACGCCGCCCTCGGTCCGCGACGGCCAGTTGTCGTTGAGCGGCACCGTGTCCAGGTGCCCGGCCAGGACGACCCGCTCCGGGCGGCCCAGCTCGGTGCGCGCGACGATGGTGTGGCCGAACCGCTCGACCTTCAGCGTCGTGCCGCTCAGGGCCTGCTGGACCTGGTCAGCGATGTCCGCCTCGTTGCCGGACACCGACTCGATGTCCACCAGGGCGCGGGTCAGGGCGACAGGATCGGCGAGCACGTCATGGGACAGCATGCCCATACCCTAGATGCGGTAGCGTTCGACCACGTGACGACCGCCTACATCGACTCTCCCGCCTGGGGACTTGGCCTGGCCACCGTGACCGCGACCGGGCAGATCCTGGACGCCTGGTTCCCCACCGGTCAGCTCGGCCTCGGCACGCTGCCCTCGCTGCCGCCGGTGCTGGACATCCCGGCCACCGGGCCGCTGCCCTCGCTCTCCGTCGAGGTGGTCCAGGTCGAGATCGGCTCGCTCGGCGACGCCCCGGCCTCCACCGCCGACGTGTACCTGCGGCTGCACCTGCTCTCCCACCGGCTGATCCAGCCGCACCAGGCCAACCTCGACGGGCAGTTCGGCATGCTGGCCAACGTCGCGTGGACCTCGGCCGGCCCGTGCCTGCCGGAGCAGGTCGACGAGCTGCGCCTGGCCGAGCGCCTCGCCGGGCGGCGGCTCACCGTGTACGGCATCGACAAGTTCCCGCGCATGGTCGACTACGTCACCCCGTCGGGCGTCCGCATCGCCGACGCCGACCGGGTCCGCCTCGGCGCGCACCTGGCGCCCGGCACCACCGTCATGCACGAGGGCTTCGTCAACTTCAACGCCGGCACCCTCGGCACCTCGATGGTCGAGGGCCGCATCTCCGCCGGCGTCGTCGTCGGCGACGGCACCGACGTCGGCGGCGGCTCCTCGATCATGGGCACCCTGTCCGGCGGCGGCAAGGAGGTCATCCGCCTCGGTGAGCGCTGCCTGCTGGGCGCCAACGCGGGCATCGGCATCTCGCTCGGCGACGACTGCGTCGTGGAGGCCGGCTGCTACATCACCGCCGGCTCGAAGCTCACCCTGCCGGACGGCACCGTGGCGAAGGCCCGCGAGCTGTCCGGCGTGCCGAACCTGCTCTTCATCCGTAACTCGGTCTCGGGCCGCCTGGAGGTCCGCGAGCGGGCGGGCCGCGGCATCGAGCTCAACGCCGCGCTGCACGCCAACTGAGGCTGCCACCGGATCCGGCCACCGGGCCGGATCCGGCGCTCGCTCCGGGTTCCGGGCTGCCGCCGGCCTTCTTGGGATCGGCCTTTCTCGGGATCGGCCTTTCTTGGATCGGCGCCGCGCCCTGCCGTGGCCTGCTGGCACCTGCCGTGCGGCCGGCGGCCGCTTGCCGCCCGGCCGCTTCGCCTTCCAGCGGTGACTTGGCCTTCCGGCGGTGACTTGGCCTTCCGGCGGTGACTTGGCCTTCCGGCGGTGACTTGGCCTTCCGGCGGTGACTTGGCCTTCCGGCGGTGCGCCGGCCCGGTGGGGCCGGCGCTCGCGCCGTCGTGCTTCAGGCCGCGGCGAGTCGCTTCGCGGCCTCGGTGATGCGCTCGTCGCTCGCCGTCAGGGCCGCCCGGACGTGCCGGCTGCCGTCGGGGCCGTAGAACGCGCCCGGGGCGGTCAGGATCCCGCGCTCGGCGAGCCAGGCCACCGTGTCCCACGAGTCCTCGTCGCGGGTCAGCCACAGGTACAGGCCGGCCTCGGAGTGTTCGACCGTGAAGCCGGCATCCTCGAACGCGGTGCGCAGGATCTCCCTGCGGGCGGCATACCTGTCGCGCTGCTGCCCGACGTGCTCCTCGTCGCCGAGGGCGGCGACCATCGCGGCCTGCACCGGGGCCGGCACGATCATGCCGGCGTGCTTGCGCACCGCGAGCAGCTCGTCGACCAGGGCGGGGTCACCGGCGACGAACCCGGCGCGGTACCCGGCCAGGTTGGAACGCTTCGACAGCGAGTGCACCGCGAGGACGTTGTCGAACCGGCCGTCGCAGACCGACAGGATCGAGACCGGCTCGGCCTCCCACGGCAGCGGCAGGTAGCACTCGTCGCTGGCCACGATCGCGCCGCGCTCGCGCGCCCAGTCGACCACCTTGCGCAGGTGGGCCGGGGGCAGCACGCGACCCGTCGGGTTGGACGGCGAGTTGACCCACACCAGGCGTACCCGAGCTGGGCCGAGCGACGTCAGGGCGTCGGCGCGCACGACGGTGGCGCCGCTGAGCTGCACGCCGACCTCATACGTCGGGTAGCAGACCGGCGGGATGACCACGGTGTCGCCGGGGCCGAGCCCGAGCAGCGTCGGCAGCCACGCGACCAGCTCCTTCGAGCCGATCGTCGGCAGCACCCCGAAGTCGTCGCCGCCCGGCGCGCACCAGCGGGTCACCCAGGCGCGGATCGCGGCCCGCAGCTCGGGCGTGCCCGCCGTCAGCGGATAGCCGGGCGCGTCCGACGCCGCCGCGAGGGCAGCACGGATCGCCGCGGGCACCGGGTCGACGGGTGTGCCGATCGACAGGTCGACGATGCCGCCCGGGTGCCGGGCCGCCGCCGCCTTCGCCGGCTCCAGCCGGTCCCACGGGAAGTCCGGCAGCCCGGCAGCGAGCGCTCGCCGGGCGCCGGGCTGGACGATGCCGGTCAGTGGTCGTGCTCCTGGGGCGGCAGGCCGGCGACGAACGCCGCGTCCTTCTCGACCTTGCCGACCTTCGAGGCGCCACCGGGTGAACCCAGCTCGTCGAAGAACGAGTAGTTGGCGCCGACGAAGTCCTTCCACTTCTCCGGGACGTCGTCCTCGTAGAAGATCGCCTCGACCGGGCACACCGGCTCGCAGGCACCACAGTCGACGCACTCATCCGGGTGGATGTAGAGCATGCGGTTGCCCTCGTAGATGCAGTCGACAGGGCACTCCTCGATGCACGCCTTGTCGAGCAGGTCCACGCAAGGTTCGGCGATGATGTATGTCACGGGTCGCCCTCTTTCGCGCCTGAGGCTGCCAACGTGATTGGCGAACCCCGCCGCATCCCTACCGCGGCGGTACGAGCCTAGTATCCCGCCAGTCTGGAGGTGCAGCGTGCTCGGTCCACAGCATGTGGGAAGTCGGGTCGTCGTGCGCCGCATCGTGGGACATCGCGGCGACAGGCCGGTGTACTCGGACATTCTGGGCCGGCTCGTCGAAGCGACCGAGACACATCTCACAGTGCGTACGCGCGACGGAGCCATCCGCGTTCCAATGGCTGAGATCCACCGCGCCAAGACCGTCCCGGACCGGCGCCGCCTCACCCCCACCGAGGCCATCGAGGTCGCCGCGGCAGCCGGCTGGCCCGCCGGCGAGCGCGACCGGCTCGGCGACTGGCTGCTGCGCGCCACCGGCGGCTGGACGATGCGGGGCAACTCCGCCCTCGTGGCCGGCGACCCGGACCTGCCCCTGCCCGATGCCGTCGACGCGGTCACCCGGTGGTACCAGGACCGCGGACTGCCACCAGCAATAAGCGTACCGCTGCCGCTCTTCCGGCGCATTGACGCCGAGCTGGACCGCCGCGGCTGGACCCCGATGCCGCTGACGCTGGTGATGACGGCCCGGCTGGCCGACCTGCCCGCCGCCGCGGACGAGCAGGTCACGCTCGACGCCGCGCCGTCGCCGGAGTGGCTGACCGCGGTGGCCGGACGCAAAGGAGCCCTGCCGGCGTCGGCGCTGCAGGTCCTCACCGGCGTGCCGCAGGTCAGGTTCGCGAGCCTCCGCGACGCCACCCACGGTGCGTTGCTCGCGACCGGGCGGGGATGCGTCGCCGACCCCGAGGGCCGCTGGCTGGGCCTGTCGCTGATCGGCACGGAGGAGCACGCCCGGCGGCAGGGCCTGGCCCGGCGGGTCGCCGCCGCGCTCGTCGCGTGGGGTGCCGAGGTGGGCGCCACGGACGCGTACCTGCAGGTCGAGGAGCGCAACACGGGTGCGGTGGCCCTGTACGACCGGCTCGGCTTCACCACGCACCACGTCTACCTGACGCGCCGCCTGCTGCCCGCCGGCTAGCACTGTACGGCGTGGCCACCCCCGGCACTGCGCGCGCTGCGTGCGGCGTGTGGTCACGCTGCTCGAACGTGGCGGCGTGCGGGCCGTGGTCGCCGCCGCGCCGGCCGGACCGCCGTGATCCAAGTCGCGTCGGCCATCCAGGCGACCACAGCACGACTTCGATCAAGCGAGCAAGATCAACACGGACCCGGTCGGCGACCACAACCGGATCAACCACCCGCTGCGACCCGCAGCACCCGACAGCGTCGCGACCCACGGCACCCGACACCGCCGTGGTCCAAGTCGCGCCCCGGCCATCCGGGCGACCACGGCACGACTTGGATCAAGCAGGCAAGCTCAACGCGGTGTCGGCCAACGGCCATGACCGGATCGGCCGCCCATCGCGGCCCGTCGCGACCCGCGCGGCACCCGATACCGCCGTGATCCAAGTCGCGCCCCGGCCATCCAGACGACCACGGCACGACTTGGATCAAGCAGGCAAGATCAACGCGCGCCGGTCGACGACCACGACCAAATCGGCCACCCGCCGCGACCCGCGCGGCACCCGATACCGCCGTGATCCAAGTCGCGTCCCGGCTATCCAGGCGACCACAGTGCGACTTCGATCAAGCAGGCAAGATCAACGCTGGTCGGTCCGGCGGCCGCGACGGGGACCGGCCACAGTCCGCCGGGCGGCAATCCGTCGGGGCTGGTTGTCCGGCAGGCAATCCGTCGGGCGGCGGGCTCCCCTGGCGGCCGGCTCCCTGGGGGCGGGCCGTCGGGCGGCGGCTTGCGGCTCAGCGGCGCACGATGCGGCGGGGCTTGGTGCCGGCGCGGTCGATGTAGCGCTTCCAGGACTGCGACCGGTAGTCCAGCCCGAGCGTCATCAGCGCCAGGGTGCCCAGGACGGCGCCGATCGCGGACAGGCCGACGAAGTAGAAGAACTGGCGGAACACCAGCCCGACCCCGTTGCCGAACGGGGTGGCGCCCGACACGAACGGCCCGATCAGCACCGCCAGCACGCACGCGGCGACGACGGCGATGCCGAGGTCGGCGATGACGTGGAGCATCGGGTGGCGCCGCCCGTACCAGAACGCGACGGGGATCATCACGGCTCCGACGGCGAACAGCGCCCACAGGCCGATGGTGATCTGCTTGGCGTCGTCATCGCCCGCGGCGAACCGCACCACGAGCCTGGCGACGACGTTGACGAGGAAGAGTGCCCCCGCGACGATGCCGACCGGCAGCCACCGCTCCTTCATCCCACGCCTCCGCTGGTGCTCGTTCGCCGCATGACGCCCGCGGTCACGGACGGTGCGGGAACGTGTCTACCTGTCCACGCTCTGTGGCGCAAGAGCAGTTGGCTTAGAGTTCGCTGGGGCCGTGACCCGACGGCGCAGCACCGTGACGTAGATGCCGATCGCGAACGCCAGCGGACCGGTGAACAGCGTCAGCAGCCCGACCCAGTTGTCGTTGGTGATGAGCAGGTCACCCTCGGTGGTGCGGCCGGCGGCGAGGATCCACACGACGCACCAGGCCCCGGCGGGCAGCAGCGCCGCGAAGCGGCGCCCGGTCGTCGTGAACGCGAACCACCCCAGCAGCGGGTTGGTCACCAGCGCCAGCACCAGGGCGATCGGGATCCGCACGTTGCCCTCGCCCGGACCGGAGAACCCCAGGTCGGAGACGCGCAACGGAGCCAGGAACGCCTCGAGGGCGGCGAGCACGACCGCGAGCAGCACGGCCAGGACCAGTCCGCCGGCGGTGATCACGAGGTCGAGCGGCCCACCGGGCAGGTGCGCCGTGCGCGGCTCCGCCGGCGCCGTGCCCGGGACGGTGGCGCCCGGGACGGTGGCGCCCGGCACGGTGGAGTCCGGCACGGTGGCGCCCGGCACGGTGGAGTCCGGCACGGTGGCGCCCGGCACGGTGGAGTCCGTCTGCGGCACCGCCACCTCGCCGGAGAGCGGCGCCGCACCGGCCTTGTCCAGCGAGGGCCCACCGCCACCCGAGGCCGCCGATCCGGTGGGCTGCTCCTGCGACGGTCGCCCGGCCCGTGCCGCGGTGCCCGCCTTGCGCTTCGTCACGACGCCGCGGTCTCCAACTGCGGCATGACCGCCTCGACGTCCAGACCGGCGAAGAGGTCTTCCTCCCAGCCGTGCGGCCCCACGCCGGGACCCTTGACCCCCCGGGCGAGCTGGTAATACTCCACGCCCATGAACTCGGCGCCGAAGTTGCCCGCGATGGCGAACAGCCACGACGACGGCGGGATCTGCGTCGCGTGGGCGCGCAGCGCGGCCGTCTTCTCCTCGGCGAACTCGTGCCCGTCGAGCCGGGCCGCGATCTCGTGGTCGGGCGTGCCGAACGGCAGGTCCTCGGGCTTCTCCACGTCGGCGAACGGGTTGTCCGACGAGTCGCGGAACTCCGCCATCCCCGCCTCCAGCACGCTGCGCGGCACCGCGGTCCAGTAGACCTTCGCCGGCGCGATCCCCTCGGCGTCGGCCAGCTCGACCGCCCGCATCAGCACCCGGTGGGCCTGGATGTGGTCGGGGTGACCGTAGAAGCCGTTGGGGTCATAGGTGACCGCGACCTGCGGCCGGACCTCGCGGATCACGTCGAGCAGCTCGCCCGCGGCCACGTCGAGGTCGGCGCCCCAGAAGGCGCGGGGGTGGTCGTTCGGCGGGGTGCCCATCATCCCCGAGTCGCGGTAGCGCCCCGCGAAGCCGAGGAACCGGTGGTCGGTGACGCCCAGCCGGCGGCACGCCTCCTCCAGCTCCGCGATCCGGTAGCCGCCGAGCTGGTCGGCGGCGCCGGCGGCGAGCCCGGCGAGCTCGGGGCGGTGGATCTCGCCCTCCTCGCCGAGGGTGCAGGTGACCAGGGTGACGTGCACGCCGGCGGCCGCGTAATGGGCCATCGTCGCGCCGGTCCCCATCGACTCGTCGTCGGGGTGCGCGTGGACGAACAAGATGCTCCGAGCACTCACAGCGCCAACTCTACGACGTACGTATGACACTTCCTCCGCGGCGCGGCGCCCGTGGAGCATGACAATCGCGCCGCTTCAGGTAAACATTCCGGGGTGGACTATCCGGAGCTGGCCGCACGCACCCGACGCTTCTCCTACGGCGCGCCCCGCGCCGTGACGGTGACCTCCGACGGTGCTCGGGTGGTGTTCCTGCGCTCGCCGGGGCCCGAGGACAGCGCCGACGCGCTGTGGGTGTACGACGTGGCGACCAGGGCCGAACGCCTCCTCGCCGACCCCGCCGCGCTGCTGACCGACGACGCCGACCTGCCCCCCGCGGAGCGGGCGCTGCGCGAGCGGCTGCGGCTGTCGGCGGGCGGCATCGGGTCGTACGCGATGGACGGCGCCGGTCTGATGGCGGTCTTCCCGCTCGGCGGCCGGCTCTTCCGGGTCGACCTGCTCACCGGGGACCTCACGGAGCTGCGCACGGCCGGCCCCGCCGTCGACCCGCGGCCCGACCCGGCGGGGCGCCGGGTGGCGTACGTGACCGGCGGCGCCCTGCACGTGATCGAGCCCGACGGCACCGACGCGCTGCTGGCCGGCGAGGAGGGCGTGACCTGGGGACTGGCCGAGTTCATCGGCGCCGAGGAGTTCCACCGGTTCCGCGGATACTGGTGGGCGCCGGACGGCCGCAGCATCCTCACCGCTCGGGTCGACGAGTCGCGGGTGCCCCGCTGGCACCTGCACGACCCGTCGCAGCCGGACCAGCCGCCCTCGACGGTGGCGTACCCGCACGCCGGCGCCACCAACGCGAAGGTCACCCTGCACGTGCTCGACCTGGACGGCGGCTGGGTGGACGTGCACTGGGACCGGGAGACGTACCCGTACCTGGTCGACGCCTCCTGGACCGAGCAGGGCGGGCCGCTGCTCACGGTGCTGCGCCGGCTGCAGCAGCACGGCCTGGTGATCGCGGTCGACCCGCGCACCGGCGAGACGCAGGTGCACGCCGAGCTCGCCGACCCGCGCTGGGTCGAGCCGGTCCCCGGCACCCCGCAGCACCTCGCCGACGGCCGGGTGCTCGTCGGCGGCGAGCTGGCGCACGACGGCTACGACTCGCGCTGCCTGTTCGCTGACGGCAGCCTGCTGACCCCGGCCAACCTGTACGTGCGGCGGGTCGCCGGCCGGCTCGACGGCGACCTCGTGGTCGAGGCCAGCGAGGGTGAGCCCAGCGAGCAGCACGTGTACCGCATCCCGGTCTCGCACTCCGGCGCGCATGCGCAGCGGCTGACGAGCGAGCCCGGCTGGCATGTCGGGCACGCGGCCGGCCGTACCGTCGTGATCGGCTCGCAGACGCTGGAGCACGCCGGGTGGCAGTACACCATCCATCACGACGGCATCGTGATCGGCACGATCCCCTCGCTGGCCGCGGCACCGCCCTTCATTCCGATGCCCGCGTTGGAGCGGGTAACGGACCGCCGGCTGCCCTCCGCGGTGCTCTACCCGCGCGGGCACGTCGCGGGGCGTAAGCTGCCGGTGCTCGTGGCGATCTACGGCGGCCCCGGCCACCAGGAGGTCGTCGCGGCGCGGGCCCGCTGGCTGGAGAAGCAGTGGTGGGCCGACGCCGGGTTCGCCGTCGTCACCATCGACAACCGCGGTACGCCCGGCGTGTCGCCCAGCTTCGAGAAGGCGATCCACCGCCGCTTCTCCGACGTGATCCTCACCGACCAGGTCGACGCGCTGCAGGCCCTCGCGGAGAAGCACCCCGACCTCGACCTGGACCGGGTGGCGATCCGCGGCTGGTCGTTCGGCGGCTGGCTGTCCGCGCTCGCGGTGCTGCGCCGCCCCGACGTGTACCGGTGCGCGGTCGTCGGCGCGCCGGTCACCGACTGGGAGCTGTACGACACCGCCTACACCGAGCGCTACCTGGGGTTGCCCGCGGACGCGCCGGAGGTGTACAGCCACAACTCGCTGATCGAGCTCGCGGCGGAGCCGCCCGTGCGCCCCGAGGACGCCCGGCCCATGCTGCTCGTGCACGGTCTCGTCGACGACAACGTGGTCGCCGCGCACACCCTGCGCCTGTCGGCGGCGCTGCTCGGCGCCGGCCGCCCGCACTCGATGATCCCGCTGACCGGCGCGACGCACATGGCCGCCGGCGGCCTCGCCGAGAAGCTGCTGCGCATCGAGCTGGACTTCATCCGGCGATCCGTATCGTGACGTCGCCGCCGAGGCGACCGTCCTTCGGCTCCCTGGTCACCGCGCCGCTCTGCAGCAGCGCGGTGACCACCTTGACCGCGTCGGCGGCCCGGTAGATCGTCTCCGTGAGCGCGAAGCGCTTGAGCTCCGTGACGGTCCTCTCGCCGGTACGCAGCACCGCCATCAACTCGCGCCGCAGCGCGCCCGGGTTCGGCTGCAGGGTGATGTCCATGAGGTGACCCTCGGGGTCGTTCGGGTCGCGGTACCGCACGCCCGCGTACTCGTCCAGGGCCCACATCTCGTTCTTGAACGCCTCGAGGGACTTCGCCGAGCGCGTGCCGAACCCGATCGTGCGCTCCCGCTCCCCCTCGACCAGGGTCACCTGCGCGGTGAGGTCGAACCCGCCGAGCCGCTCCCGCGGGACGTCCACGGTGATCACCTCCGCGGGCTTGCCGGTCGCGACCTGCGCCGGGTCGATCCCGTCGATCATCGACAGCAGCGGGCCGGAGCGCGCGCCGAGCGCCTTCAGCAGCACCGGCACCGGTCCGGACATCACGTGCAGTGCCAGCTCGGCCGGTGTCCGCAGCTCCCGTTGTACGGCGTCCAGGCGGGACTGCAGCCCCGTCACGTCGGGCGCGACGTAGAGCAGGGTGAGGCGCCGCCGCTGCAGCCGGTCGCTGAACTCCGCGCAGGCCCGCAGCGCCGCCTCCGCCACGTCGCCGTCGAGCTCACCCGCCGAGGCGTGCAGGAACGTCGCGCCGTGCGGCGAGTGCACCGCGCCCGGCACCCAGAGGTCGAGATAGCGCACGAGCAGCTCACGGGTGACACCTGCGATGGACATGCTCCCTTTGTACTGGACCTGCGGGGCCGGTCTGCAGGGGTAGCGTGCCAGGTATGACCGCAGTGCTCGGCAGTGACGAGGTGGCGACCGCGCTGGCGCACCTGAACGGGTGGGCCGGCGACACCACAGGCATCGAACGCTCGGTGACCGCCGAGACGTTCCTGGACGGCATCAGGCTGGTGGCCGAGGTGGCGCACCTGGCGGAGCGGGCCGACCACCATCCGGACATCGACATCAGGTGGCGGACGGTGACGTTCCGGCTGAGCACCCACAGCGCGGGCGGCGTCACGGAGAAGGACATCACGCTGGCGAGGCAGATCAACGAGTTGGTGGGCTGAGCTAGCTGCGCGCCGCAGGCGGCGCGCGGCGGGGGTTCCCACCCGCGGCCCCCATGCGCGCTGCGCTCGCACTTTCGATATGGCCCGGCTGGCGAGATCGGGCGCTGCGCTTCCTCGGCCGTCGTGGTCGGGCTTCCGCTGGGGCTGGACCGGGCATGAGCGGGACGGTCGGGCTGTGCGTGTTGCGCCCGCTCCGGCCAAAATGCGCTGTGTCGGGTTGGGCGGGGCAATTGTCGTACCCAGTCGGTAGGGTCCAACCATGACCCACTTCGACGTGGCGAGCGCGGCGGTTGAGGCGGCCCTGGCGGCAGGGGCGCGGTATGCCGACGCGCGCGTGATGCACCGGCGGTCCGAGTCGATGAGTGCGCGCAATGGTGAGATCGAGGACCTGAGCCAGGCCGAGGACGCCGGGGTGGGCGTGCGGGCGCTGGTCGGGTCGAGCTGGGGCTTCTTCGCGGTGCCCGATCTGGGGCGCGACGCGGCGCGGCGGGCGGGTGAGCGGGCCACGGCGATCGCGCGGGCGTCCGCCTCGGTGCCGGCGCCGGCGGTCGACCTGGTCGAGGTGGAGGCGCGCACCGACTCGTGGGCCAGCGCCTGCGAGGTCGACCCGCTTTCGGTGGCGCTGTCGACCAAGGGCGACCTGCTCACGGCGGCGACGGCGGAGGCGCACAAGAGCGGCGCCGACATCGCCGAGGGCATCTACCAGATCTGGGACACCCGCAAGTGGTTCGTGTCGTCGCAGGGGCACCGCATCGACCAGCACATCCGTGAGTCGGGTGCGGGGATCTCGGCGACGGTGATCGGCGACGGCGAGACGCAGCGGCGCTCGTATCCCTCCTACCGCGGGCAATACGGGACGAGGGGCTGGGAGCTCGTCGACGAGCTGGACCTGACCGCGCACGCGGCCCGCATCGCCGACGAGGCGCGGGCGCTGCTCACGGCGCCGCAGTGCCCGGCGGGCGAGACGACGCTGATCCTGGGCAGCGAGCAGATGGCGCTGCAGATCCACGAGTCGGTGGGGCACGCGATCGAGCTGGACCGGATCCTCGGCTGGGAGGCGGCGTTCGCCGGGACCAGCTGGCTCGACCTGGCCAAGCTCAACCAGCTGCGCTACGGCTCCGAGCTGATGAACATCACGATCGACCCGACGATCCCGGGCGCGCTCGGGTCGTTCGGGTATGACGACGAGGGCACGCCGGCCGCGCCGCGGTATGCGGTGAAGGACGGGATCTGGGTCGGCACGCTCGCCGGGCGCGACTCGGCCGCGGTCGCCGGGCTCGACTATGCGGGCAGCGTGCGGGCCGACGGCTGGGCGCGGCTGCCGATGGTGCGCATGACCAACGTCGGGCTCACCCCCGGGCCGCACAGCCTGGAGGAGATGATCGCCTCGACCGCCGACGGCGTGCTGATGGACTTCAACCGGTCCTGGTCGATCGACGACAAGCGGCTCAACTTCCAGTTCGGCTGCGAGATCGGCTGGGAGATCAAGGACGGCAGGCTGGGCAGGATGCTGCGCAACCCGACGTATACGGGCATCGGGCCGCGGTTCTGGGGGTCGATGGACATGCTGGGCTCCGAGACGACGGCGTGGGGCACGCCCAACTGCGGCAAGGGTCAACCAGGTCAGATCGGGCACACGGGCCATCCGGCGGCCGCGGCCCGGTTCCAGAACGTGCGGGTGGGGGTCCGGGGATGAGCGAGACCGATCTCGCGGCACGGGTGCTGAAGCTCGTCGACGCCGGCGTCGAGGCGGAGGTGGTGGTGGAGCGGGCGGCGCTGTCGCTGACCCGGTTCGCCAACTCCTACATCCACCAGAATGTCGCCGACGAGACCACCACCGTGCGGCTGCGGCTGCACGCCGACGGCCGCACCGCGACCGCGTCCAGCACCGTGCTCGACGGCATCGAGGACTTCGTGCGCCGCACCGTCGCCTCGATGCGCCTGGCGCCGCTCGACCCGACGTGGCCGGGCCTGACCCCGCCCGGCGGCGGCCCGGGCACCGCGGAGAGCAGCTCGGGCGGCGGGAGCGGCTGGTCCGGTGGCGAGGGCTTCGCCGGCAACCTGGACGAGGCGACCGCGGCCGCGGCGCCGGACGAGCGGGCGGCCAGGGTGCGGGCGTTCGTCGAGCAGGCGGGCGGGCTGGAGGTCGCCGGATACTGCCGCACGTCGGCGACCCGGGTCGTCTACCTCAACTCGGCGGGCCAGCACCTGCTCGGCGGGCGGACCAGTGCCGCCATGGACGGCATCGCGCGGACCGCGACCTCCGACGGGCTGGCCCGGCTGGCTTCGACGCGGCTGGCGGACATCGACGGCGCGGTGCTCGGGGCACGGGCGGCGGCGAAGGCGCGGGCCGGCGAGGACCCGGTGGAGCTGCCGCCGGGGCGTTACGAGGTGGTGCTGGAGCCGACCGCGGTGGCGGACGTGCTGCAGATGCTGGCGATCTACGGGTTCAACGCCAAGATGCTGCAGGACCGGCAGTCGTTCCTGGAGCTGGGGGCGGCGCAGTTCGACCCGGCGGTGACGATCGTCGAGGACGCCACGGCGCCGGACTCGACGGCGCTGCCGTTCGACGTGGAGGGCACCCCGCGGCAGCGGGTGGTGCTGGTCGACCGGGGCGTGTCCAGCGCGGTGGTGCACGACCGCCGGACGGCGGCCAGGGGGCAGGCGGTCTCGACGGGGCACGCGATCGCGGGCGGGGCGAGCTTCGGCGCGGTGCCGGCCAGCCTGCGGCTGCTCGCGCACGACGGGCCGGCGCCGGTGGAGGTCGACGGGCCGGCGGCGGACTCCGGGGTGGCCGCGCTGGTCAGCGGGGTCGAGCGGGGCCTGCTGGTGACCGACAACCACTACACCCGGGTTTTGGACCCCCGCACGCTGGTCGTGACCGGGCTGACCCGCAACGGGGTGTGGCTCATCGAGGACGGCGTGGTGACCAGGCCGGTGCGCAACTTCCGGTTCACGCAGTCGTATCCGCAGGCCCTCGCGCCGGGTGCGGTGCTGGGTGTCGGACCGCGCGCGGTCGAACTGCCAGGGCCCTGGTCGGAATCCGGCACGGTGGCTCCGGCGCTCCGGCTCGCCACATGGAATTACACCGGCGGCGCGTCTGGGTGAGGGCGATCACTAGGCCTGATGCGTCCGAGCGTAACGTGTGCACCGACCACAGATCGGTACATCGGCCCGTCCAGGGAGCAATCACCATGACGACCACGCCGGCCAGGCTTCGGTCAGCCTCAGGCGCGGGGCCCCGCGCAGCGATCAGCGAAAAAACGTTGCGGACGGACCGGTGGTGGCTACAGCCACTACTGGTGTTCCTCGGTCTCGGGGCCTTCGTGGTCTACGGCCTGGTCCGCGCCTTCATGAACAAGTACTACTGGGCCAGCGCCGAGCACTATCTGGCGCCGTTCTACTCCCCCTGCCTCACACAGAGCTGCGTCGAGGGATCCAGCCACTTCCTCGGCCAGCCGATCCCGCAGCTGCCGTCCTGGATCTCACCGGCGATGATCATCCTGGTGCTGCCCGGCGGGTTCCGCCTGACCTGCTACTACTACCGCAAGGCCTACTACCGCTCGTTCTGGCTGTCGCCGCCGGCGTGCGCGGTCCCGGACGGTCACAAGACGTACTCCGGCGAGACCCGCTTCCCGCTGATCTTCCAGAACATCCACCGGTACTTCTTCTACGCCGCGATCCTGGTCGGCTCGGTGCTGACGTATGACGCGGTCATCGCCTGGCACGGCAAGGACGGCGGCATCGGCATGGGCCTCGGCACGCTGATCCTGGCTGTGAACGCATTGCTGATCTGGGCGTACACGCTGGGCTGCCACTCCTGCCGCAACATCATCGGCGGGCGGCTCAAGCACTTCTCGAAGCACCCGGTGCGGTATCGCGCCTGGGGCCTCGTGTCGAAGCTCAACGCCAAGCACCAGCAGTACGCGTGGGCGTCCCTCTTCTCCGTGATCATCGCCGACGCCTATGTCATGGCGGTCTCTGCCGAGTGGATCACCGACTTCCGGTTCTTCAACTGAGGACACATCCATGACGAACATCGAGCGACACACCTACGACGTCGTGGTCATCGGTGCCGGTGGCGCCGGGCTGCGCGCCGCGATCGAGGCTCGGCTCGCCGGCAAGAAGACCGCCATCATCTCCAAGTCGCTGTTCGGCAAGGCGCACACCGTCATGGCCGAGGGCGGCGCCGCCGCGGCGATGGGCAACGTCAACTCGCGCGACAACTGGCAGGTCCACTTCCGCGACACGATGCGCGGCGGGAAGTTCCTCAACAACTTCCGGATGGCGGAGCTGCACGCCAAGGAGGCCCCGGACCGCATCTGGGAGCTGGAGACCTACGGCGCGCTGTTCGACCGCACCAAGGACGGCCGGATCAGCCAGCGCAACTTCGGCGGTCACGAGTACCCGCGGCTCGCGCACGTCGGCGACCGCACCGGCCTGGAGCTGATCCGCACGCTGCAGCAGAAGATCGTGTCGCTGCAGCAGGAGGACTTCGCCGAGCACGGCGACTACGAGGCCCGCATCCGGGTCTTCCAGGAGTGCACGATCACGGAGCTGTTCGTGGAGGACGGCGCCGTGTCCGGCGCGTTCGGCTACTACCGCGAGTCCGGCGACTTCGTGCTCTTCGAGAGCGCCGCGATCGTGCTCGCGACGGGTGGCGTCGGCAAGTCGTACAAGGTGACCTCCAACTCCTGGGAGTACACCGGCGACGGCCACGCGCTGGCGCTGCGCACCGGCGCGACGCTGATCAACATGGAGTTCCTGCAGTTCCACCCCACCGGCATGGTCTGGCCGCCGTCGGTCAAGGGCATCCTGGTGACGGAGTCGGTCCGCGGTGACGGCGGCGTGCTGCGCAACACCGAGGGCAAGCGGTTCATGTTCGACTACGTGCCCGACGTGTTCCGCAAGCAGTACGCGGAGACCGAGGATGAGGCGGACCGCTGGTACACCGACCCGGACAACAACCGGCGCCCCCCGGAGCTGCTGCCGCGTGACGAGGTCGCCCGGGCGATCAACAGCGAGGTCAAGGCGGGCCGTGGCACGAAGGCGGGCGGCGTGCTGCTCGACATCGCGAGCCGGCTGCCGGCCGAGCAGATCCGCAAGCGGCTGCCGTCGATGTACCACCAGTTCAAGGAGCTGGCCGACGTCGACATCACCAAACAGCCCATGGAGGTCGGCCCGACCTGCCACTACGTGATGGGCGGCGTCGAGGTCGACGCCGACACGGCCGCGGCCGCGGTGGCCGGGCTGTTCGCGGCCGGTGAGGTCTCCGGCGGCATGCACGGCTCCAACCGGCTCGGCGGCAACTCGCTGTCGGACCTGCTGGTCTTCGGCAAGCGGGCCGGCGAGCACGCGGCCGCGCACGCGGACAGGATCGGCCGGCGCCGGCCGTCCGCCGCGGCGGCCGAGGCGGCCGTGGAGACGGCCCTGGCGCCGCTCGCGCGGGCGGACGCCGGGGAGAACCCGTACGTCCTGCACCACGAGCTGCAGGAGATCATGGGCGTGCTGGTCGGCATCATCCGGCGCGACGGCGAGCTGCGGGAGTCGATCACCCGGCTGGCGGAGCTCAAGGAGCGCGTCAAGAAGGTCGGCGTGAGCGGCGGGCGCCGGTACAACCCGGGCTGGCACCTCGCGCTGGACCTGCGCAACATGCTCATCGTGTCCGAGTGCACGGCGAAGGCGGCGCTGGAGCGCACCGAGTCGCGCGGCGGGCACACCCGCGAGGACTTCCCCAAGATGGACCCGAAGTGGCGCAAGGTGAACCTGGTCTGTTCCCTGGACGGCGAGGACGTACGGCTGGAGCACAAGCCGCTGCCGGTGATGCGTCCTGAGCTGCAGGGCCTGTTCGACCGGACCGAGCTCGCCAAGTACATGACCGACGAGGAGCTGTGATGGGCACCAAACGCCACTTCCGCGTCTGGCGCGGCGACGACACCGGCGGTTCGCTGCAGGACTTCCAGGTGGAGGTCAACGAGGGCGAGGTCGTGCTCGACGTCATCCACCGGCTGCAGGCGACGCAGACCCCCGACCTGGCCGTGCGGTGGAACTGCAAGGCTGGCAAGTGCGGCTCGTGCTCGATGGAGATCAACGGCAAGCCGCGGCTGGGCTGCATGACCCGGATGTCGACGTTCGAGGAGTCCGAGACGGTGACGGTGACGCCGCTGCGGGCGTTCCCGGTGGTCCGTGACCTCGTCACCAACGTCAACTTCAACTACCAGAAGGCCCGCGAGCTGCCCGCGTTCTCGCCGCCGGCCGGTGTCGCGCCCGGTGAGTACCGGATGCAGCAGGTCGACGTGGAGCGCTCGCAGGAGTTCCGCAAGTGCATCGAGTGCTTCCTGTGCCAGAACGTGTGTCACGTGATCCGGGACCACGAGGAGAACAAGCCGGCGTTCTCCGGTCCGCGGTTCTTCATCCGGGCCGCCGAGCTGGACATGCACCCGCTCGACGCCCGCGACGACCGTAAGGAACTGGCGCAGGCGGAGCAGGGCCTGGGCTACTGCAACATCACCAAGTGCTGCACCGAAGTCTGCCCCGAACACATCAAAATCACTGACAATGCGATCATCCCGATGAAGGAACGTGTTGTCGATCGGAGGTACGACCCGGTGACCTGGCTCGGACGCAAGATCTTCCGTCGTGACCAGCTGGACGACCCCGCGCCGGCGCTCCCCGTGTCGAACAGCAAGACGCAGTCGGGCGACCTCGCGGTCGCGGACACCAGCAGCAACTGGCACCAGGAGGGCCCCGTGCCACAGCAGGCGCCGGTCGGCGCCGACGGCAAGCTCACGGTGGCGGAGCTCACCCTGGACCGGGCGGCGGCAGGCTCGCCGTTCGGCGACGACCAGGTGTTCCCGCTGCCGGCTGAGCAGCTGCGGTACCAGCACCCGTCGGCCCCGTCCGGGGACGGCCACCACTAGTTCGTCCTCGTCGAAGGCGCCCCTTTGCTCAAAGGGGCGCCTTCTGCATGGCCTTCGCGTACCGGTCGGTGACCCGCGACTGGACGAGCCTCGCCACGGGGTTGCCGAGGCGGACCCACCACTTCGCCGGGCGGCTGAACGCCCTGATCTCGAACCACACCTCGCCGGCCGGCCCGACGCTGAGCAGGAACGACTCCTCGCCCGTCGCCACGTGCCCGGGCAGCGTGCCGAAGCCGAACCCGTACCGCTCCGGCTCGTCGACGACCCACACGATCAGGCACGGCACCCACAGCCGCAGCGGCCCCACGCCGATCCCGGTGGAGAACCGGCCACCGAGCGTGACCCGGTCGGCGTCGCTGCGCAGCCGCAGCCCGGCGCCGCGCTGCGGCTGCCAGCGGGCCAGGGCGGCCGCTGCGGCGGCGAATGCCTCGTGCCCTTGCCCGACCCTCACCCGGCGGGTCGCGTGGTGGTAGCCGGACGGCAGGGGCCCTTCGCGGGTGGCGCCGATCTCGGGATAGGTGACGGTCACGGCGTCGAAGGTAGCAACGGCAGCAGCGCCACGACGATCGGCGCGTCGGCCGGCAACCACGGCACCGTGTCGAGCTCGTCGCCGGCGAGCCACCTGATGTCGCTGTGTTCCAGCGGCACGGGGATCGCCCCGTTCACCAGCCGGGCGAGATAGACCTTGAGAATCGCGGCGCCGTCGAGCATCGTGATGTCATCCCCCACGCGGGCGCCCACCTCGACCTCGACCCCGAGCTCCTCCTGGCACTCACGGATCAGCGCCTGCTCCTCCGTCTCCCCCGGATCCACTTTCCCACCGGGAAACTCCCATCTTCCGGCCATTTCGGGCGGTAAGGCTCGCTCACAGGCCAGGACGCGACCATCCGAGATGATCGCGGCGCCGACGATGATCCTTGGCATCAACCGTTCGGTCTGCACGGGCAACCAGGGTGCCAGATCGAAATGAAGTTCCGGTGGTCGGCTCTGCCGTGTTGTTCACCAGACGAGGGAAATGTGGCCGTGGACAGATCCACCAGTCGCCCAGGAGACTTGCAGTCACCGTTGATGACGGGCAGGCTTCGAAACGGCCACAAGCCGGCAACGATGCCGCGGGAGGGTAGGTCGACATGCGGGCCCGGCGGAGCGAACAGCACCGTGACTATCTCAGCGATGCGCTGGCCTTATTGCAAGGCTGGACGCACGACGGCGAAGAGATTCGCCGTACGCTGCACCTGGACGATTCCCAGCATGCGGCACTCACCGAGCGTATGAAGATCGTCGCCGACGCGCTCCAGGTGCGCCCCGACGTGCGCCGCCTCGACGGCCGCACGCAGATCCGCTTACGCGTGCCCGGCATGTCGGATTTATCCCCTGGCGAGGTGACCCTGGCCGCCCGGATCGAGGACCTCTACCGCACGATCATCGCCGGCGCCGCCTGATTTGCCAGCCTTCCGTCACGCACCGCTACGATGACGCCGTGAGCGCGGTGCCGGACTGGATGCGCCCACCCCGAGTCGAGGGTGGTTCGCCGACGACCTCGACCACCTCCCAGAAGCGCCGCGCCACACCGAGCTGATCGATCAAGCGCTCGTGTTCACGCTGTCACCGCGGCGGGCCTGGCACGGCCGGCTCATCCACGCGTTGGTGAATGTCCTCGCGGAACAGGCACCGGCAGGTGTCGAGGTCGAACCGCAGATGACGATCCGGCTCGATAAGTACAACCGCCCCGAGCCGGACCTGCTCACCACCACGGCGGCCTATGATCCGGACCGCACCTTCTACCCACCCGACCAGGTGCTGCTGGTCGTCGAGGTCGAGTCGCCGGAGTCCGCGCACCGTGACCGGACGGTCAAGCTGCGCAAGTACGCGAAGGCCGGCATCGCCCACTACTGGCGGATCGAGGAGGAGCAGTCCTCGCCGGTCGTGCACACCTACGAGCTCGACGAACCCACCAGGTCATACGTGGCGACCGGCATCCATCGCGGGGAGCTGCGGGTGTCCAGGCCGTTCGCGGTGACGATCGACCTGGACAAGCTGCTGCCCGCTAGACGTTGAAGCGGAACTCGACCACGTCGCCGTCCTGCATGACGTAGTCCTTGCCCTCGATGCGGACCCTGCCGGCGGCCTTCGCCGCGTTCTGCGAGCCGGCGGCCATCAGGTCGTCGAAGCTGACCACCTCGGCCTTGATGAAGCCGCGCTGGAAGTCCGAGTGGATGACGCCCGCGGCCTCCGGGGCGGTCGCGCCGATCGGGATCGTCCAGGCCCTGGTCTCCTTCGGGCCGGCGGTCAGGTACGTCTGCAGGCCCAGCGTGCGGAACCCGACGCGGATCAGCTGGTGCAGGCCGGGCTCCGGCTGGCCGATGGACGCCAGGAGCTCCAGCGCCTCCTCCTCGTCCAGGTCGGTCAGCTCCGACTCGATCTTCGCGTCGAGGAAGATCGCCTCGGCGGGGGCGACCAGGGCCCGCAGCTCGTCCAGGAACGCCGGGTCGGCGAGGCCGGCCTCGTCGACGTTGAAGACGTACAGGAACGGCTTGGCGGTCAGCAGGTGCAGCTCCTGCAGCTCCGCGACGTCGATGCCGGCCTTGGCGGCGCCCGCGTAGAGGGTCGTGCCGCCGTTGAGCAGGTCGGCGGCGGCCTTCGCGGCGGCGGCGATGCCGGCGCGGTCCTTGCGGACCTTCGCCTCCTTCTCCAGCCGGGGCAGCGCCTTCTCGATCGTCTGCAGGTCGGCCAGCAGCAGCTCGGTGTTGATCGTCTCGATGTCGTCGGCCGGGGAGATCTTGCCGTCGACGTGGACCACGTTGGGGTCGGCGAAGGCGCGCACCACCTGGCAGATCGCCGAGGCGTCGCGGATGTTGGCGAGGAACGCGTTGCCGCGGCCCTGCCCCTTGGACGCGCCGCGCACGAGGCCCGCGATGTCGACGAAGGACACCGGCGCCGGGATGATCTTCTGCGAGCCGTAGAGCTCGGCGAGCCGGGCGAGCCGCTGGTCGGGCAGGCCGACCACGCCGACGTTGGGCTCGATGGTCGCGAACGGGTAGTTCGCGGCGAGCGCGTCGCCCTTGGTGAGCGCGTTGAACAGGGTGCTCTTGCCGACGTTGGGCAGGCCGACGATCCCGATGCTGAGTGCCACGCGTAAAAGCTACAGGTCAACCTCGACCCAGACCGCACCGTGGTCGGACGCGGCGTGCCGGGCACCGGTGATCTCGGGGTACGCGTCCCACAGCCGCGGCCGGCGCGCGTTGGACGGCGTGCCCCACAGGCCGCGGCGGAAGACCCCGCCGTCGGTGACCCGCCGCGCCAGCTCCGGTGACAGCAGGATGTAGTCCAGGCGATTGCCGATCGTGCAGGACTGGAAGCTGCCGGGGCGCTCCCGGTCGCGGTCCAGGGGGTCGTACAGGCCGGAGAACGCCGGCAGCGCGTAGGCGTCGACCAGCGGCGAGTCGGGGCCGAGCAGGGGCCGCAGCGAGGCGTGGTCGGGGCGCTTGTTGAAGTCGCCGACGACCGCGACGTGCTCGGCGCCGGCCGCCCGGAGCCGGTCGTAGATCGCCCGGACCTCGCCGGCCTGACGGGTCCGCAGCGGGTCCGGGTCGCCGCTGGTGAAGGACTGGCTCTTCAGGTGGTTGAGCAGCACGTACAGCTCCGCGCCGGACGGCAGCAGCAGGCGGTACACGGGGCAGTCGCGGCTGAACAGGCGCCGGCCGGTCGCCGGGTCGGGCACGTCGACGTGGCTGCGGACCCAGTCGATCTCGATGCCGGCGACGCAGAACAGCCCGACGTCGATGCCGCGCGGGTCGTTGCCGTCTACCAGCATGGCGTGGGCGTACCGGCCGCCGAGCAGCTCCTCGTTGAACCGCACCAGCGACGGGCGGCTCTCGGCCTCCACCACGCACAGCACGTCGGCGGCGACGTCGGCGACGACCCTGGCGGTCATCCGGGTGGCGATCTCGTCGACGGGGTCGACGATGAGGTCGACCCAGCCGTTCCAGGACGACCGGCCGGCGGCGACGATGCGCGGCTCGGCGTCGGCGGGCGCGGCCAGGAAGTCGCCCCGGTTCTCCCGCAGCACCGCGAACGCGTCGCCGAACAGGTCCGGGTTGGGCCGCCGGCCGGCGCGGGTGCCCACGAACACCCGCAGCGTCTCCAGGGCGGCCAGCATCGTGGCCTTGTCCTCCTCGGAGTACACCGGCTGGGCCGCGACGCGGTTGAACTCCTCGTACGCCGACAGCGCCGGCTGGCCCTTCGCCGGGTCGGCCGGGTCGAGCGCCCTGGCGCGGGCGAACAGGTTCTCCACGTTGTACGTCGCGAGCCGCATGGCTACGCAACGTAGCAACACGATCGCGGAACCACAGTCGGCTAGCCGCCAGACACCCGTGATCAGCGCAGCGTGACGCCGGCGGCGGCGGTCAGGGCGGCGAACGCCCGCGCCGCCCGGCCGAAGCCCGCGGGGCCGGTCCGGGCCGGGTCGGCGGGGTCGGCCAGGTGCGGCTCCAGGGATGCGTACCCGCGCCAGCCGTCGTCGCGCAGCGCCGCCACGGTCTGCGCCAGCTCGCCGTCGCCCTCCCCGGCGGGCACGACCGCGCCGCTGTCGAACAGAGCGTCCTTGACCTGCAGGTACTCCAGGTGCGGGCGCAGCATCGCGTAGCCGTCGGTGAACGGGCGCACCCCGACCTGCACGAAGTTGGCGTTGTCCCAGGCGACCCGTAGCGCCGGTGAGCCGACCGACTCGATCAGGTCCAGCACACGGGCCGGCACGTCGCCGTAGATGTCCTTCTCGTTCTCGTGGACGAGCACCACCCCCTCCCGCTCGGCGAGGTCGGCGAACGCCCGCAGCCGGCGCAGCACGGTGTCGCGGGTCGCCGCCACGTCGACGCCGGGCGGCCGGTAGAAGGAGAAGATCCGCACGTACCGGCTGCGCAGCCGCTGCGCGAGCGTGACCACGGCGCGCAGCCTGGCCAGCTCGGCGACGGGGTCGTCGTAGACGCCGCTCTTGCCGATCGGGGACGCGACCGCCGACACGGCCATGCCGTGCGTCGCGAGCAGCGCGGCGAGGCGGGTGGTCAGCTCCGCGTCGAAGTCGGCGACGTTGACGCCCCAGGCGCTGCGGACCTCGACGTGCGAGGCGCCCAGCGCCCGCAGCACCGCCAGCTGGACCCGTGGATCGTCGTCGATCTCGTCGCCGAACCCGGACAGCACCCACTCGACCATGGCGACCAGTATCCACCGGTTTCCACCGGCTAGAGTGGCCGGTTGTGGAGCAGGACGCCGTCGCCCGGGCGGCCGTGCCCGGCACCGTCCGCGGCATGGTCGCGCAGCTGGCGACGCTCGGCCTGCCGGCCGGCGCGACGGTCATCGTCCACACGTCGCTGTCGCGGCTCGGCTGGGTCGCCGGCGGCGCGCAGGCGGTCGTGACGGCGCTGCTGGAGGCGGTCGGGCCGGCCGGCACGCTGGTGATGCCGACGCACTCGCGGCACCTGACGGAGCCGTCCGACTGGGGCAACCCCGCGGTGCCGCAGTCCTGGTGGGAGGTCATCCGGTCGGAGACCCCGGCCTTCGACCCGCGGACCACGCCGACCTACTTCATGGGTGCCGTCGTCGAGTGTTTCCGCAGTTTCCCGGGGGTACTGCGCAGCGCCCACCCGACGGTGTCCTTCGCCGCGCACGGGCCGGACGCGCGGCGCATCACCGACGGCCACACGCTCGACGACGGGCTCGGCGAGGGCTCGCCCCTCGCCCGGCTCTACGAGGCGGACGCCTGGGTGCTGCTGCTGGGCGTGGGGCACGACAACAACACCTCGCTGCACCTGGCGGAGTACCGCGCGCAGACCCCGCACCCGCGGCCGCGGCTGCGGCAGGGCTCACCGGTGCTGGTCGACGGCGAGCGGCGCTGGGTCGAGTACGTGGAGCTCGCCGACGACACGTCGCTGTTCGAGCCGCTCGGCAAGGACTTCGCGGCGATCACGGGCCTGGAGCGGGTGGGCCCGGTCGGCTCGGGCACGGCGCGGCTGATGCGCCAGCGGGCGCTGGTCGACTTCGGCGCGACCTGGCTGTCGCGCCGCCACCACACCTGAACGGCCGCCGCTTGCACGAAACCCGGCCGGCCCGTGGTCGGGGCGGCCGGGTCCTGGTCGTGCGGCGCGGGTCAGGCCTGCGCGAGCGGGTTGGTGGTCGGGTCGTCGTAGCGGACGGTCTCGAACGTGCCGTCACCGTCGGTGTCGGTAACCGTCACGTCGCTGTCGCCGTCGCCGTCGGTGTCCTGGGAGACGGAGTCGGCGACGCCGTCGAAGTTCTCGTCCTTGATGTCGGTGTCGATGATGCCGTCGCCGTCGGTGTCGGCGACCACGCGGTCGATGAGCCCGTCGCCGTTGGCGTCCAGCGCCGCGACGTCCTTGACCCCGTCGCCGTCGGTGTCGATGAGCACCGCGTCGAACGTGCCGTTGCCGTCCAGGTCGACCATCGTCGTCTCGAGCGTGCCGTCACCGTCGGTGTCCAGCGCGATCTCCTCGAGCTGGCCGTCGTTGTCCCGGTCGCGCCCGGCGGCCTCGGCGTCGCCGTCGTGGTCGACGTCGACGGCGTAGATCGTCGAGCCGTCCTCGCCCTGCAGCGTGATGATCTCGGACTCGCCGTAGCCGGCGTCGGCCTCGCCGGTGCCGGCGGTCGGGTCGGTGTCGTACTCGCTCATGGTGCTATCTCCATCTCGGCTGGGGGCCGTTTGTTTCTCGCTGGTGAGACCAACTTAGACAACCCGCCGATCGGCTGAATCCCGCAAATGTGCCACCGGGCGGTCCGGAACCGGACAGCGCCACGGCCGGGCCGACACCCAGGTCCGAAAGCCGCCAGCCGAGGGGCGGACCTGGGGGGCAGGATGGGTGGCATGGAACTGGACTTCGATACCTGCCGCAGGGCGGCGACCAGCCGCGACGCGCGGTTCGACGGAGTCTTCGTCACCGCGGTCAAGTCGACGAAGATCTACTGCCGGCCGTCGTGCCCGGCGATCGTGCCGAAGGCGGAGAACGTCCGCTTCCTGCCGACGGCGGCTGCGGCGCAGCGCGAGGGGTTCCGGGCCTGCCTGCGCTGCCGGCCGGACGCGGCACCCGGCTCACCGGCCTGGGACGTGCGCGGCGACGTGGTCGGCCGGGCGATGCGCCTGATCGCCGACGGGGTCGTGGATCGTGACGGGGTGCCCGGACTGGCGGGGCGTCTCGGGTACACCGAACGCCACCTGCACCGGATGCTCACCGCGCAGGTCGGGGCCGGCCCGCTCGCGCTGGCCCGGGCGCAGCGCGCGCAGACGGCCAGGGTGCTGATCGAGACCACCCGGCTCGGGCTCGCCGAGATCGCGTTCGCGGCCGGCTTCGGCAGCGTGCGGCAGTTCAACGACACGGTCCGCGAGATCTACGGCCGCACCCCGTCCGACCTGCGGATCCGGCGCACCCAGCCGGAACAGGACCCGGGGGTGGTGTCGGTGCGGCTGCCGTTCCGCGCGCCGCTGCACGCCGAGGCGCTGCTGTCGTTCCTGGGTGACCGCGCGATCGAAGGCATCGACGGGCGCGAGGGTGAGGCGTACCGCCGCAACCTGCGCCTGCCGCACGGCTCCGGGACCGCCGTCCTGCGCCCCGGCGACGGCCACGTCGCGGCCACGCTGCACCTCGCCGACCTGCGCGACCTGGCCCCCGCGGTGGCCCGCTGCCGCCGCCTGCTCGACCTGGACGCCGACCCCGCGGCCGTGGACGCCACGCTCAGCGACGACCCGCTGCTGGCGCCGATGGTGTTGAAGGAGCCCGGGGTACGGGTGCCGCGCGCCACCGACGGGTTCGAGATCGCGGTCCGCGCGGTGGTCGGGCAGCAGATCTCGGTCGCCGCGGCCCGCACCGTGCTGCGCAGGCTCGTCACCGGCGACGCCTTCCCGACCGCCGCCGAGCTGCTCGAGCTGCCGGACGAGGCGTTCGCCATGCCCACCGCCCGGCGGCGCACGCTGCGGGCGCTGGCGGCCGCGGTCGCCGCCGGCGAGCTGGAGCTGGACGGCGGCGACCGGGCCGAGACGACCGCCCGGCTCAAGGAGGTGCCCGGCATCGGCGACTGGACGGCGCAGTACACCGCGATGCGCGCCCTCGGCGACCCCGACGCGTTCCTGCCGACCGACCTGGGGGTGCTGCGCGGCGCGCGCGCCCTCGGCCTGCCCGCCGACCCGAAGTCCCTGGCCGCGCACGCCGAGCGCTGGCGACCCTGGCGTTCCTACGCCGTGATCAGACTCTGGAGGAGCTGCTGATGCTGTACTACTCGACCACCCCGACGGCCGCCGGCCCGCTGACGATCGTCGTGGACGGCGACGGCGCCGTGCTGGCCAGCGGGTTCACCGCCGACCTGGGCACGCTCGCCCTGTTCGTCGACGTGACGGACCTGCACCGGCGCGACGACGTCGGCGACGCCAGCAAGGCCGCACTGTCCTACCTGGACGGTGACCTGACCGCGATCGACACGGTCCCGGTGCGCCAGCGCGCCGGCGGGCAGTTCCTCACCCACGCGTGGGACGTGCTGCGCACGGTGCCGGCGGGGGCGCCGGTGACGTACCGCGAGTTCGCCGCGCTCGCCGGCCGCCCGCCCGCGGTCCGTGCCGCCGCGCAGGCCTGCGCCCGCAACGCGGCCGCCCTGTTCGTGCCGTGCCACCGGGTGCTGCGCACCGACGGGACGCTCGGCGGGTTCCGCTGGGGGCTGCCCGTGAAGCGCTGGCTGCTGGAGCACGAGCGTTCTGTCGCGTAATTGACACTTTTATATTCGGGACTACGTGAATGGCAGGGTTCACGGACGCGATCTACCGTGGACTGGTTCATTCGTGGGAGGATTCTTGTCACGCTGCGGATCTTTCTCGTTGCTGCGGGCTTGCATCATCGCGAACATCGCGTAGAAGAGGACCGATGACTGGCGGACGATGGAGTAGCCAGACCCGATTCACCGTCGTGCTCGTCGGGCTCGCCCTGGTCGCGCTGGGCGTGCTCACCACGGTGCAGTTCCGCAGCACCGCCGGCGCCGCCGCTCTCGTGGCGGCCGGCGTGCTGGTGGGGCTCGCGGGGCTGTCCGGCGGCACGATCGTGGTCCGCTCCACCGACCGTGAGGAGCGCCTCGCCTCCGCCGGCAAGGCCCAGCTCGACGGCGACGCCGAGGGCGCCTACGACCGGTTCGTGCAGCTCATCCGCGGCCACGCCCCGCAGGCGATCGCGTACCACGAAGGGGCCAATGCCGCGCTGTACGAGGCGGCGGGGCGCGAAGGGCAGAAGCTCCAGCCGGTCTTCGGGTACTTCCTCGGCCCGATCGCCATGTCGGAGTCGCACATCATCGTCGACATCCGGGCCGGCACCGGGTTCTCCATCGCGCGCATGCAGAGCACGTACCAGGCGCTGCTGGTCGGCCAGACGGCCGCGTTCCAGGCGGCGCTGGTCATCGTCAACGCCTCCCCCGACGACTCGATCCTCAGCTCCGTGCGGCAGCTGAGCATCGCCCTGGACCGGCCGGTGATGGCGGTCGCGTGGCGGCTCGGCGACGCCAGCGACGGCATCTCCGACGCGATCGTCTCGCTCAAGCGGGAGCTGCGCCGGCGCGGGCTCGAGTCGCCGATCGAGGTGCCCGAGGTCGTGCTGTCCCCGTCCGCGAACGGGCCCGCGGCGAACGCGCCGGCGGACCGGTTCGTGCCCGAACGGTTCTCGCCCGACTCGTTCGAGCCGGAGCCCGACCCGTACGTGGACGACGAGATCTTCGAGCCGCAGCCGGTGCGGATCCCGAGCCGGCCCGAGGTGCACCGGCATGCCGCACCGCCGCCACCGCCCGCGCCGCCGCGCCCGCCGGTCATGCGCCCGCCGGCGCCCGGCTTCGGCACCGCGGCGCCGGTCTTCGGGCCGTCCTCTGCCGCGATTCCCGCGCAGCGGGAGCTGCATCCCGAGCCGGAGCCGGAGCCGGCGGAGTGGCCCACCCCGGAGCCGCGCCGCCGACCGTCACCGGCCCCGCGCGTCTACGACGACTCGGCGAGCTGGCAGCGGGCGACCGACCTGCACTGGCGCGGCCAGTTGCAGGAGGCGAAGGAGGCGTACGGCGAGATCGTCGACGCCCGCGCGCACGCCCTCGGCTGGGACCACCCGGACACCCTCACCGCCCGAGACCAGCACGCGACCGTGCTGCGCGACCTGGACCGGCTGGCCGAGGCCCTGGTGGAGTGCGACGAGGTGCTCACCGCCCGGATGCGCATCCTCGGCGAGGACCACCCGGACACGCTGACCAGCCGCAGCCACCTCGCCACGATCTACCACCAGCTCGGCGACCTGACCCGCTCCGAGGGCGAGCACCAGCGGGTCCTCGAGGCGCGGACCAGGGTGCTGGGCAGCAACCATCAGGAGACGCTGATCTCGCGGAGCAACCTCGCCAAGGTGTACCAGGACATGGGCGAGCTCGACCGGGCGATCGACGAGCACAGCACGGTCATGCGGGCCCGTGCCCGGCTGCTCGGCCAGGAGCACCGCGACACGCTCATGAGCCGCAGCCTCCTCGCGTCGGCGCTGCACCACGCGGGGCGGCTGCCGGAGGCCGAGGCCGAGCACCGGGCGGTGCTGGGCAGCCGGCTGCACCTGCTGGGCCCGGTCCACCTGGACACGGCCGTGTCGCGGCACCGGCTCGCCAGCGTGCTGCACGACCTGGGGCGGCTCGACGAGGCCGTCACCGAGTACCGGGCGGCGCAGTCGGTGTACGCGCAGCTGCTGGGGGCGAACAGCCCGTTCGCGCGGGCGGCGGCGTCGGACCTGGCGCTGGCGGAGCGGGCGGCGCGAGGGGCGCAGGGCAGCCGGTACTGACGGCTGGCTGCTTCTTAGAAGTCGCCCCCGAAGTCTCCACCGAAGTCTCCACCGACGTCTCCGCCGAAGTCGCCTGCGTCTCCTGCGTCTCCTGCGTCTCCTGCGTCTTCGAAGCCGGCGTCTGCGCCTGTGTCGTATCCCTGGTCGAAGCCGGCGTTGAAGCCGGCGTCATAGCCCGTGTCGCCCCACGCGGGGCTGAACAGGGCGTCGAACACCAGCAGCGAACCGAGCCCCCACGCGCCGGCGACCAGGGCCGTCTTCCACCACGGCTCGGAGTACCAGCCAGCCGGCACGCCGCGCCCGGCGACCACGCCGCCCGGGTAGTAGTACGGCGTGGCGTCGCCCGGCTGCGGCCCGGCCCGCAACCGGTGGCCCTGCACGTCGACCTCGCGCTCCCTGGTCAGCTGCCCCGCGTGCGCCCCGGCGAGCGGCGGCAGGTCCGGGCCGGGGTCGATGCCGAGCGCGACCCGGGCCGCCCGCGCGTACGCGAGGCCCTCCAGGGCGGTCTCGCGGACCAGCTCGTACTGCTTCACCGAGGTCGCGCGCTCCAGCTGGGCGCCGGCGGCGGTGTAGCGCTCCCCGGCGTCGGCGAGCGCCTGGCGGACCGCCGGGGCGTCCCCGCTCAGGTTCATCACCTGGCCGCCGAGGCGCTCGTACCAGCGCAGGGCGTCCTCACGCGCGTCGGCGAGCTCCTGCCGGGCCCGTTTGCGCCGGCCGCCCGCGACCACGGCCACCAGGCCGATCACGACCAGCGCGAGCACGACGAGGACGATCCAGGTCTCCATGAGGTTGACGGTACCCATTTTCTGTCACACCCCTCGTGCATGCTGATACCCGTGGAACTGTTGCTGATCCTCGGCCTCCTCATCGGGCTCGCCGCCGGCACCGCGCTCGGCTGGTTCGCCGCGCGGTCGCGCGCGGCCGTCGATGTGGCCAAGCTGGAGGCGACCCTGCAGGCCACCCGCGACGGCGAGGCGCGGCTCGAGTCGTCGCTGCGTTCCCTCACGTATGAGGCCCGCGACCAGACGCAGGACGCGGTCGCCGACGCTGTCGCCCCGCTGCACGACGCACTGCTGCGCTATGAGCGTCGCGTCGCCGACCTGGAGCGCGACCGGGTCGGCGCCTATGAGTCGCTCCGCGAGCAGGTCCGCGCCATGCACGACGTCTCGGGCGAGCTGCGCACCGAGACCCGCCAGCTGGTCTCCGCGCTGCGGGCCCCGCAGATCCGCGGCCGGTGGGGCGAGCACCAGCTGCGCCGGATCGTCGAGGCCGCCGGCATGCTGGAGCACTGCGACTTCGACGAGCAGGTCACCGCCACCACCGACACCGGCGTCGTGCGCCCCGACCTGGTCGTGCGCCTGCACGGCGGCCGGCAGGTGGTCATCGACGCGAAGGCCCCGTTCGAGGGCTACCTGAGCGCGATGGAAGCCCGCGACGAGGCCGGCCGCACCGCCCACCTGACCCAGCACGCGAAGCACCTGCGCGGCCACGTCGACGCCCTCGCCGCCAAGTCCTACTGGGCCGCGTTCGAGCCCGCCCCCGAGTTCGTCGTGCTGTTCATGCCCGCCGACACGTTCCTCGACGCCGCCCTCCAGCACGACCCGGCCCTGCTCGAGCACGCCTTCACCCGCAACGTCGTCCTCGCCACCCCGGCCACCCTGGTCGCCCTGCTGCGCACCATCGCGTATGCCTGGCGGCAGGAGTCGCTCGCCCACAACGCCCTCGCCGTCCACCGGACCGGCCGGGAGCTCTACGCCCGCCTCTCCACCATGGGCGACCACTTCGCCAAGGTCGGCACCGCCCTGGGCACGGCCGTGTCGTCGTACAACAAGGCCGTCGGCTCGCTGGAGGCCCGCGTCCTGGTCAGCGCCCGCCGCCTCGCCGAGCTCGGCATCAGCGCCGATCCCCTCCCCACCCCTCCCCAGGTCGAGCTGACCCCCCGCCACCTCCAGTCCGACCAGGACCCCGTGGAGCCCCACCGGTCCCCCGGCGACGCCCGCCGGGCTCCCGCCGAGTCCCGCCGGGACGCCACCGAGACGGAGTACGAGATCCTGCTCGCCGCCCTCCGTGAAGACCCGCCCACCTGACCACTACCCCACAGTTGCGCGGGCCGCTGCCCCACACCTGCGCTTGCCGCCGCCCACAGCTGCGCGGGCCGCTGCCCCACCGGCCGCTGACCCCGCAGCCCGAGCCGCGCGAAGCACGGCCGCGGACAGCGGCTCGCTGCCCGCCGACCCGCGACCCCGCTCACCGGTGCCCCGCCGACCGCTGACCCGAAACCCGCGGACGACGCCCACCGGCCTCTGCCCCTGCAGGCCTGTCCTCTGACCGCATGCTGTACGTGACGCGGCGGGCCGCCGCCCCGGCCCGCGGACCCGCCACCCTGTTCTGCCTGACGCGCCGGTCCGCTGACCCGCGCCCTGGCTCGTCGGCGTCCCGCTGGCCGCCGATCAGGAGCCCGGGCCCGCCGGCCGCCGGCAGGCCGATCCGCATATCGCTGGTCTGCTGACCGACCGGCGCCCGCACTTCGGCTCGCTGATCGCCCTGGCCGGTCGTGGCCGGACGACCCACCGATCTGCGCCCGCCGGCACTGTCCTCGGCCCGCTGCCCCCTTTGACCTGCGGCGCTGGCCCCAGCAGACGTTCCGCCCGCCAATTTCACCCCGCTGCCCTGTCCCTGGCCTGCTGCCCCCTGGTCAAGCCCCTGGAAGTGGTGTATTGGCTGATCTTTCGAGTTGTGCTGGTCAGAAGGGTTGGTGGCCGGGCTGGTAGGTGGTGGGGCCGCTGGTTTCGGGTTGCCAGTGGTCGATGTCGTCGGGCCAGGGTGCGGGCCGGCCGTGCTCGTCCCAGAAGCCGGTTTCGGTGTTGTTGGTCTGCAGGGCGGTGTTGCGGGCGGCGCGGTCGGCTGGGTCAGGGATGGTGGGGTCGCTGGTGGGGTGGGTCATGCTGCGGTCTCCAGTTCGCGGAGGTCCGCCGTGGTGGCGGTGTTGGTGGGTGTCTTGCGGGCG